>DOYB01000073.1 GCA_003518745.1 Selenomonas sp.
ATACAACGGATACTTTTCGCAAAGAGCCGCAACCCTCTTGCATGCCTCTTCCTTAGCTCCCTCATCATTGGGATGATCCAGAACAAGGGCTATGACATTTCCTACTTCCCTCATATCCTCTTCCTTGAATCCCCTAGTAGTCAGGGCAGGAGAGCCTAGACGTATTCCGCTTGTGACGAACGGGGACAATGGCTCGAAGGGTATCGTGTTCTTGTTCGCCGTGATATTCACTTCGTCCAAAAGGTTCTGTGCTTCTTTTCCAGTAAGTCCTTTGCTTGTGAGGTCCACCAGCATCAAATGATTATCCGTACCGCCGGAAACGAGACGGAACCCCTTTTCAGTAAGAGTATCGGCCAAGACCTTGGCATTCTTCACGACCTGACCCGCATACTCCTTGAACTCAGGCCTGAGAGCCTCACCCAATGCCACTGCTTTGGCGGCTATGACATGCATGAGTGGGCCGCCTTGGATTCCGGGGAACACTGCCTTGTTGAATTTCTTGCCAAGCTCCGGATCCTTGCACATTATCATGCCGCCCCTGGGTCCGCGAAGCGTCTTATGTGTCGTTGTTGTCACCACATCAGCGTACTCCATTGGACTCGGATGATATCCGGTGGCCACAAGTCCCGCAATGTGGGCAATATCCGTCATAAGGTATGCCCCCACGGATTTCGCGATCTGTGAAAGCCTCGGGAAATCAAGTATACGTGGATAAGCAGATGCTCCCGCCACAATCAGCTTCGGCTTGCATTCCTCGGCCTGCTTTTGAAGAGCATCATAATCTATCTGCTCCGTTTCCTTGGAAACTCCATAGGGAACGATATTGTAGTACTTACCGGACATATTCACCGGACTGCCATGGGTCAAGTGACCACCATCCGTGAGGCTCATTCCCATTACCGTATCTCCCGGCTCAAGGAGAGCGAAAAACACAGCCATATTCGCCTGTGCTCCCGAATGGGGCTGAACATTCGCATAGCCCGCGTTAAAGAGCTGCTTTGCCCTGTCAATGGCAAGCTGCTCAACTACATCCACAAACTCACAGCCGCCATAATAGCGTTTTCCGGGATAGCCTTCAGCATACTTATTGGTGAGAACGCTGCCCTGTGCCTCCATAACAGCCTTGCTCACGATATTCTCCGAAGCAATAAGCTCCAGCTTGGTGCGCTGACGACTAAGTTCATCTCCGAGAACCTTCGCAACCTCGGGATCCGACTGACCCAAAACATCCATCAAACTCATGCATTACCCTCCTGATATGAAACTAATTACTTCTCTTCCAAGGCCATGATCTTGCCTACACGCCGTCCATGGCGCCCACCCGTAAATTCGGTTTTTACCCAGACGCGGACGATTTCACCGGCAGGCCCGAATCCGGTAACCCTGCCGCCCATAGCCAATACATTCGCATCATTGTGCTCTCTTGACATCCTGGCCGAATATACATCGGTGCAAAGCGCGCAGCGAATTCCTTTAATCTTATTGGATGCAATTGAGATACCTATACCTGTGCCGCAAAGTACGATTCCGCGGTCAGCCGCGCCGCTTACCACGTCCGCGCAGACCTTTTCGGCAATATCAGGATAGTCAACGGAATCGGTACCGAAGGTTCCAACGTCCTTGACCTCAACATCTCCCATTTCCTTGAGAACCAGTTTAATCTCTTCCTTAAGGTCAACCGCCCCATGGTCGCTTCCAATAGTTATTTTCATGACCTTTCCACCTTTCTCTTTAACATTATACAAACCCCATCATGGCTTCTTATTCTTCTGACGCCGCCGTTCATCTAATGAAATAACCTTCGCGGACTGCGTTGGCTTTGGACCGATTGTCTGCGGATGCCGATCCAACGGAAGCTGAACCGGCTGATTGTTATGCCTTGAGTCCCATTCCTTCTTGTTAAATCCGTGGTACTGCACCCGTCGAAAATACCGATCCAGCTTTTTGAAGGAATCACATACCTTTTCTCCAAGCTCCGTCAGAGCATCCATCTCATCGTCATAAAGCTCCGGATCTCCATCCAGGGCAAGTAAATCCTTCATACTGCAGGTGGAACATTCCAAGGTTTTTAGCGTGCATATCCTCCATGCTGTTTCCTCAACGCACCATAGCTCGTGATGATATTTCTGCTTCAGATCCTCAATTCTTAGTTTCATCAGTCGTTCCAACTCTTCAGTGTAGAATAGACCGTTCTCTATCTCGAAAACCGAAGGAATATAGTAATCCTCACCGACCTCCGGAAACTCCAGCTTCATTAGAAAAGGCTCCAACGCTATGTCATGTACACTGTCATCCCCTATGGAATAATGGCTAATCTCTATAGGCATGGTTTCCAATATACGTGGCAGAGCCGAAACCGCAACACCATACTGAACCTTTTGTCGTATAAGTCTCGCCAAAACGGTATATGGTACAATACCGTAAATTTGAGTTGCCAATTCCAAACACCGAACAATCCACTCATACTGCCGGCAAGACTCCTTCAATTCAGGTGTCCACATCTTGCGTATGAGATTCTTCACATCCTCGGGAAGAAAGGGATCTTCCCCGATTTCACTGAAAAACATATACCCTGTTTCCCAAATACTCATGGGCAGCATCAGGTCATCCTCGATTCCATCACCCTCGTCCGGTTCTCCCAATCCAACCATGGACAGCAGGAACTCTCGCTCATCGGAATCCAGCCACTGTATATACTCTGTCATAACCTCAGGCCGCAGCATCTCATCCGCCACCAGTCGGGCAATGTCTCCCTTACGCATGTTTGTTTTGACTGAAACGCGCTTTCTCCTTGCGAGTGCCATAATGTCCTGCTTAGTATAGTATTCCATCATAAGGTCATAAAGACCGCTATTCTTTTTCATATCCCCCCTCCTTTCCCCATATAATAGAGCGAAAACCGCTTGCCTTATGCAGGCGATTCATAATCGCAAGTCCAATGCCCATATCATCTGTCCCTTCTGCCAACAGGACATCCGCATCCCTGTCATCAAAACTCCTGAGGGCTTCGTAGAGTCTTGCGGCAATCTCCCGCAGGTTCCCCTGCCGGCCATAGGAAACGCGCAATTCCTGGGGAACCAGTCCGGTCAGAGCTTCAACAACCTCATCACTGGCGATGATACCCGGCCTGTGTCCTTCCCCCATAAGCCTCACTATCTCACGTCTAAAAGCCTCCGGCATCAATTCCGGGCAGCTTTCAATCAGTGTCAGGGGCGCCTTTGGCGCATAGTGAGTATATTTCATGCCCGGCGCCCTGGGAATATCCCCATTCCCGATGAGCGCCTGATCCACATCAACTTCCCCCAATACGTCCTCCAGCATCTCACGGGTTATCGCCCCAGGTCTCAGTATCATGGCCCGCTTGCCCGTACAGTCCACTATAGTTGATTCCACTCCGAACCTGCAGGCTCCACCATCCAAAATCATAGGAATCCTGCCATTCATATCCTTAAAAACCGCATCTGCGGTTGTAGGACTCGGCCGGCCTGAAAGATTTGCGCTTGGAGCTGCTACAGGGCAGCCTCCGCTTCGAATCAGTGCCCTTGCTATATCATTGTCCGGCATCCTGATTCCCACGGTATCCAATCCACCAGTAACCCTTTCGGGGACTATGTCTGATTTTTTCAATATCAGTGTCAGCGGCCCCGGGCAAAATGCCGTCATCAGCATTTCAGCAATATGGGGCACACTCTCTGTAATCTGTCCCAACATATCCCAATCGGCTATATGCAGTATGAGGGGATTATCCGAGGGTCTTCCTTTCGCTTCATATATGGCAGCGCAAGCCTCCCCATTTAAGCCATCGGCTCCCAATCCATAGACGGTTTCCGTCGGAAAGGCCACTAATCCCCCTGTCTTTAGAATTCTCCCTGCTTCTTCTATTTCCTTCTTGAAAGCCTTGGGGTTATCGATTTTTACCTTCCGTGTCCTCATAGCGTGTCCGCTGTACTCACTTCCAAGCAACGGCAACTCTTTCGATTCCTGCAAGATCCTTATACACCTCTATCTTGGACATCCAGCCTTCTGCCTCCAGCATATGACATACAGGCTGCGCTTGATTTATTCCGATTTCCATTGCCAGAAATCCGCCAGTCTCCAGGTAATCGGGAGCCTCCTTCGTCAGACGGCGATAAAAATCCAAGCCCTCAGGGCCGCCATCCAATGCCAGCCGCGGCTCAGCATCCCGAACTTCGGGCGCCAGTCCCCCAATGTCACCATTGGGTATATAGGGTGGATTGGACAATACAGCGTGGAATCGCCTTCCCTTCAGAGGGCCCAGAAGATCCCCATGACGAAACTCTATCCTGTCAGAAACCCCAAGATTCTCCGCGTTCTTTTCAGCAACTTTCAATGCTTCAGCTGAAATATCCACAGTCTCACACATTACCTCCGGTACATAGTGGAGCACGGAAAGACATATCGCTCCGCTCCCTGTCCCAATGTCAGCAAAACGCTTCTCTCCTTCCACTGCCCGCAGCCCTTCAATGGCTGTCTGCACCAAAAGCTCCGTTTCCGGCCTTGGAATCAGGACATCCGGCGTTACCTCGAAGTCCAGTCCCATGAATTCACGGTGCCCCGTCAAATACGCCACAGGCACATGCTGCACCCGCCGCTTTACCAGTTCCCGATATTCCGCGAGCTCGGCCGTTTCCAAGGGTTCATCAAAATGTACATAAAGATGAATGCGCTCCTTTTTAAGCACATGGGAAAGCAGCACCTCTGCATCAAGACGAGGGGCTTCAATCCCCTTTTCCATGAAATAGCTTTCTGTCCATTTAAGGATTCGCCCAATGCTCCAAATCTCCTGTGCCATATAATCATCCACCCGTCCGGAAAACTTTGAAATCATTTACTGCTGAGCTTAAGTGGCTTCTTTCCAGTTCTTCAGTCTTTCTGCCTGATCTGCTGTAATCAACGCGGAAAGCAGCTCATCCAAATCCCCATCCAAAACACTGTCCAGCTTGTGCAGCGTGAGTCCTACACGATGATCCGTCACCCTGCCCTGTGGGAAATTGTAAGTGCGGATTCTCTCGCTTCTATCTCCCGAACCCACCTGGCTCTTACGATCTGCCGCCACCGCGTCTGCCTGCTCCTGTACGGCCCTGTCACGAATCCTTGCCCTGAGGGCCTTCATGGCCTTTTCCTTATTTTTGAGCTGGGATTTCTCATCCTGGCATTGCACCACGATTCCGGTGGGAAGGTGTGTAATGCGGATAGCCGTTTCTGTACGATTGACGTACTGCCCACCCGCGCCGCTGGCGCAGTAGGTATCTATCCGGAGATCGTTGGGGCTGATTGCGATCTCCACTTCCTCCACCTCCGGGAGTACGGCAACAGTGACAGCAGATGTGTGTATCCGCCCGCTTGATTCTGTGACAGGAACTCTCTGGACTCTGTGCGTACCGCTCTCGTATTTCAGCTTGCTGTATGCTCCATACCCATCCACGGAGAAGGAAATCTCCTTATAGCCTCCGATACCCGTGGCATTGGCATCGATAATATCTGTCTTCCACCCCTGCTTTTCAGCAAAGCGGGCATACATGCGGAAGAGGTCTCCCGCGAAAAGTGCGGCTTCTTCGCCGCCTACGCCTCCGCGAATCTCCACAATGACATTTTTTTCGTCATTGGGATCCTTTGGCAGCAGCAAAACCGGAAACTCCTTTTCCAAGGCTTCTTTCTGCTTCCTGAAATCCGCCAGCTCCTCCTCAGCCATCTGCTTCATTTCAGCGTCAAGGGGTTCCTCCAGCAGCGCCTGGTCATCCTCTATCCCCTTACAGGCCTTTTTGTACAAACGATATTTCTCTACAATCGGCTCCAAGGAAGCATGCTCTTTATTATATCGCTGCCAGCGATCCATGTCCTGCATGACCTCAGGATCGCTGATCAGGGATTCCAATTCCATGTATTTATCTTCTACAGCCTGTAATTTATCCAGCAAGACTTTCACCTCGTAACGGAATATCCTCCGCTGACTCTACAGCAAGATAATTGCCGCTTCCTTCAACGATTTCCTCCTCCGGCAGAGCCGCCTTCAAAGATTCTATGGCAACCTCCACCATCTCGTCTTCCGGTGGACGTGTAGTTAAATACTGAAGCCACAATCCCGGAAGAATGGCGGCGTGTACAATAGGATTGCCGGAGCAGCCCGCCACCCTTATAATCTCATATGAGATTCCGGCCACCACAGGCAGAAGTACGATTCGACTCAAAATACGAAGCCAAAGCTCAGGCCATCCCAGAAAGGCATATACGAATATGCTCACCAGCATAACGATAAGCAGAAAAGCTGTTCCGCATCTGGGATGGAGCCTTGGGAATTTCTGAACGTTTTCCACTGTCAGCGGCAGTCCCGCTTCATAGCAGAATATAGTCTTATGCTCCGCCCCATGATATTGAAACACCCTGCGAATATCCTTCATACGGGATATTCCCCAGATATACCCCAAGAAAATGAACAGTCTGAGAAATCCCTCCATAAGATTGAGGAAAAACGGATCCTCCGTTATGAAGTGAAAGAGCTTTGCCGCTCCGGTTGGAATGGCAATAAAGAGCACACTGGCCAACAAGAAAGCCACTGCAATTGTCATTGCCATTTCCTTATCAGAAAGCTGCTCATCCTCTTCTCCGGCCATCTTGGCGGAATAGGACAGGGATCGGATACCAAGGACCAGGGACTCTATGAGGGTAACGGTTCCTCGCAGCATGGGTTTTTTCAAGATAGGATAACGGTCGCTGATTGAATTGACATCCTTGGTCTCTACAGCAATCTTCCCTCCCGGTTCCCTGACTGCCGTGGCCACCTTTCCCGGAGCGCGCATCATCACACCCTCTATAACGGCCTGACCGCCTACACGAAGCTTTCCCATATCGTCCTCACCTCTCCATTCAAAATTTCACTTTTTTTAGAATATATAAAAAAGAGCAGGGCATCTCTGCTCTGCTCCATTCTATCTACTTTTTACCATAACGCCGATTGAACTTCTCAATGCGTCCGCCCGCCTGAACATCACGCTGACGTCCCGTGAAGAACGGATGGCACTTGGAGCAGACATCGACGCGAAGATTCTGCTTCGTGGACCCGGTAGTGAACGTATTGCCGCAGCCACAGGTCACAGTAGCCTCAAAGAACTCGGGATGAATTCCTTCCTTCATGTTTTACACCTCACTTTTCCCCGCTCAAGGGAGTTGATACAAGAAGGCTATGCGCCATCTTGGTTTACGCCCGGCTCCCCACAAGGAGGAAAAACCGATAGCCCAATGATACCATAGCAATACAGGTTTTGCAAGGACAAAATAGCGATAGCGGTCAATGAATCAATCTCTCCATGAATACGTCCTTGGGCTCAGGATAGCCGAAGTAAAAGCCCTGGATAACATCAGCCTTGCACTCATCCCTGAGGAAAAGGTAAGGAGCCTCCTCCTCCACACCCTCAATGCAGACCTCCATTCCTATACTGTGGCACAGCATTATGGTGTACTTCACAAGATTGCGGTCAAAATCACTCTTGAGGATATCCTGCACAAAGACCCTGTCGATCTTGATTATATCACAGGCAAAGTGCTTCAGGAAACCAAGGGAGGAATAGCCCGTTCCAAAGTCATCCATGGCAATGCGGATTCCCAATTCGTGGAACTGGGCAAACTGACGATTCACGAATTCCCAGTCCGAAACACTCTGACTCTCTGTCAGCTCGAAGGTAATGGTATGGGGATCGATATCGTAACGTTCAAGGCATTCCTTAACAAATGGATAGAAGGTATGTTCTTCCAGCTGATACAGGGAAATATTTATGCTCATCTGGAAATCGGGCATATATTTCTGACATTCCTTGCAGGTAATCACTGCCTGTTCTACTATCCAATGTCCCACAGGGATAATCATGCGTGATTTTTCCAGCAGTGGGATAAACTGCATCGGAGCCAGTATCTCGCCATCATTATCCCTCCAGCGCAGCAAGGCTTCAGCACCAAGGAGCCTGCCGTCCCTTGCGTCCACCTGGGGCTGGTAGTAAAGGAAGAAGTCATCACAGCCTCTGGCGATGCAGTTCTTCATCAGGGTCTCCATGCTGATATCATAACGCCATTTATCATATGCCTCCTGAGAGAAGAAGCATATCCTGTCCCTGCCCTGCTGTATTGCCATGGACATAGCCGCCTCAGCATGTTTAAGAAGGGTATCCACATCCATTCCATCACGAGGATAGAACGCCGCTCCCGCTGATGCCGTACAGTACACCTTTTCCTCTACTCCATGGATATCCCTCAGGCTGAGCTGGATACTGGAAAACAATATCTCGACCTCCTCAGGCATAGCCTGGGGCCACAGGATGGCAAACTGATTTCCATCCATCTTGTACAGGTGGAGATCTGATGGAAGAAGATTAGATATGTTCTGGGCAATCTGGCGCAGCGCGAGATCTCCAAACTGGTAGCCGTAGGTTTCGTTTATTATCTGGAAGTTATCCAGACCAACTACCATAACCGCGCCCTCTGTAACCTCAAAGGTCTCCGGGTCCACGGCAACCGACTCAAGCTCCTTGCTCATTGCCTTGTAGAGCGCGTAGCGATTCAGGAGCTTAGTGACCATATCCACCCGAACGACCCTGTCCATCTGCATTATGATGCCTGTCCATATTACGGGCGTACCTTCCTCATCATAACCCACGACACCATGGCAGTTTACCCAGCCATATTCGCCTGAACGATACCTCACCCGGTAATCAAAATCATGCTCATGCTCCATGTTTTCACGGTCTTCCATGACATCCTGGAGGCTCAGCAGATACAGTTCCCTGTCATCAGGCTCTATGAGTGGCAGCCAATAGCTGTCCATATCCTCAAGAACCACATCCGGCAAATCGAAATCCCGCACAAAGCTATCAGAAAGCAGCACGATTCCCTCATTCAAGTCAACTGCGAAGAGGTAGCCCGGAGTTGCCCTCTGCAGGGTATCAAAATAGGGACGAATCCCGTACAATAAAGACGTTTCAGGAATACTCCCCGGCGTTCTCATAGTAAACACCCTCTTCCACTGGTTTATACGCTTTAAATACAATCGTTTTATCGTGATGAATCATCAGCTTTGACCTCTCTCAAAAGCACTGCGTCCTCTCCGGAGCCGCCATCGCTTTCTGTAAGCTGTACACTTACCGTCTCATGTGAGGAGGTAGGGACATTCTTACCCACAAAATCTGCCCTTATGGGAAGCTCCCTGTGTCCCCTATCCACCAGCACAGCCAGCTGTATAGCCTTAGGACGTCCCATATCAATCACCGCGTCCAGCGCGGCGCGAATCGTGCGCCCCGTATAAAGCACATCATCCACCAACACGATCGTCTTCCCGGTGATATCCGAGGGAAGCTCCGTTGAACGCACGATGGGCTGATATGACAGGGTCGAAAGATCATCCCTGTACAGTGTTATATCCAGGCTCCCAACCGGAGGCCTGCTGTTCTCGATTTCCTCAATCAGGTCAGCCAAACGCTCTGCCAGGGGAACTCCCCTTGTTCTTATACCCACGACAACCACATTATCCGTTCCCTTGTTCTTCTCCACTATCTCATGGGCAATACGTGTAAGGGCACGGCGAATCCCCTCGCTGTCAAGCAAAATCGTCTTGTCCACCAATGTCGGCATAGCTGAACCCCCTGTTTATAAATTAACTCTGCGAACCCCGCATATCATACTTGTCCTCGCAGGCTTCTCAATATTTCCTGCATATCCTCTGGCATGGGTGCCGAGAAAAACATCTCTTCTCCCGTGACAGGGTGATGGAGCGTCAACGAACAGGAATGGAGCGCCTGTCCTCTAATGGCAAAGGGATGCTTTCTGGTGCCATATTTGGGATCTCCCACCAGTGGATGCCCTATCTTTGTCATATGGACTCTGATCTGATGGGTGCGTCCTGTACGCAGGCTGCACTCCACCAAAGTGTACCCGCCGAATCTTTCCAACACCCTGAACTCTGTAACTGCCGGTTTTCCATGTTCCCTCACAACAGCCATTCGCTTCCTGTTGGAAGGGTCGCGTCCGATAGCGCCCTCCACTATACCCGAAGGCTCACTGATGTTCCCGTATACAACTGCCTGATAAACACGGTGCGCGCTTTTGCTGGCAATTTGCTCAGCAAGGCTCATATGGGCACGGTCGTTCTTCGCCGCCACCATCACCCCTGAGGTATCCTTATCCAAACGATGAACTATACCGGGACGAAGTTTTCCGTTGATACCTGACAAATCCCTGCAATGAAATAAAAGTCCATTGACCAGAGTTCCTCTTGATATCCCCGCGGCCGGGTGCACCGTCATGCCCCTGGCCTTGTTGATAACAATTATATCCGAGTCCTCGTAAAGAATGTCCAGAGGAAGCTCCTCCGGCATAATCTCCACCGGCTCCGGCTCCGGCAGGGAGAGCTCCACCTCTTCCATGCCATGAAGCTTGAAGTTTGCTTTCCTGAGTTTTCCATCAACCAGTACCCGTCCATTTTCAATCAGCTTCTGCACATGGGAACGTGTAAGCTCAGTCTGCATGCGAACCAAAAACAAATCCAGCCGCTCACCGGGGCTGTCAGACCACAGCTTCATCGGATATTTCTCCTTTTCCTTTGGGATCCCTCTCCGAGGAACAAAATCGAATACAGCATACTGCCTACCCCGATTACAATCGCAATATCCGCTAGATTGAACACAGGCCAAAATCGGAAATCAAGATAATCCACCACAAGCCCGCTTTCTATCCTATCGATCAGATTACCCACGGCACCGCCTAAAAGCGCCATTACACCATAATGCATCCACCTGTCCATCTTCCTGATAGCTGGGTACATACAAAAGGCCGCCGCAATTACAATGATTCCTGCCAGCACAAAAAACAATCTCTGGTTCTCCATTATGCCGAAGGCGGCTCCGGGGTTAAGCACAAAGGTCAAATGAAAGACATCTCTCACTACAGGAATCGACTCACCCGGCACCATGGACAGCTTAACAACTATTTTTATAAGCTGATCAAATAAAATAACGGCCAGGAACATTAACATATCATTTGGAAGACAAAACCTCCGCCTCAAACCGAATCACCGACATTTCCCAACTTTTCTTTACCATCTACGGTTCTATCACCGGCCACAGCCTCGACCTCCGCTTGGTAACCCGAGCCGTGGCTCTTAACGTAATCGGCTTCTTCCTGCTGCTTAACGAGCCGCTCCGACACCTGCGCGGACTCAGCTTGCTCACAGGCCTCAGGGTTAGGTATCTCCTCAAGGGTACGATCCAAAAGCTTCAGTTCGGCTTCCATCGTTTCCCTGAGAATTGACAGGAATCTGTTCCTGTCACGCACCAGACGGTCATATTCTGACACGATAACCCGAACCTTGCCCATGGCCTCGTCCAGGGTCTGCTTTGCTCTGGCTTCTGCCTCCTCGATAATCTTCTTGGCATGGCTTTCAGCCTCTTCTATACGCTTCTGTGACTCCAGCTCCGAACGGAGCTTCATGCTCTGGCAATCCTTCGCGGCATTCTCCTTGGTTTCCAA
Organism: Selenomonas sp.; assembly: GCA_003518745.1. Taxonomy (GTDB): domain Bacteria; phylum Bacillota; class Negativicutes; order Selenomonadales; family Selenomonadaceae; genus UBA9786. The sequence continues at coordinate 11,530 of DOYB01000073.1, forward strand.
AGCAAAAGTCTTTGCCGCGGAGGTAACCTCCTCTGCTGTACGCTGCGCCACTGAAAGTGCCTCCTGCAGGCTGCTCTCCATTCGCTTGTATTGCTCCACATCCCTGTCACGACGCGCTATACGATCTCTGAGTTCCTCGTTATCCCTGCAGAGTCTGTCATAGTCGTTGACCACCTGGTCCAAAAATTCATCCACTTCGCCTTCGTCATATCCACGAAAGCTCTTGGAAAATTCTCTATTATGTATATCAATAGGTGTCAGCAAAATGCCGTACCTCCTTACATGTACCTCTTCAAAACGACGCTTATGCGTCCCTTCTTCGTCTGCCCGCGAACCTCGGCAACCTCAAGCCTGCCGCGTCCCCTCATGGAGAGCACATCCCCTTCCTTAACGGTCTGGGAAGTCTGCTTTACAGACTGCCAGTTCAGCTTCAGTTTGTCCTGCTCGATATCCGCTGCCGCCCTGCTGCGTGAGGAACCAAAGCCCGCCGCGGCGATGGAATCAACCCGCAAGGATGCCACAGTCGCGCGAATCTCCTTGCAGCGTTCCTCCTTTGGCGCAATGGAACCTATATCGTCCAAGGTACATGTAACCCCAGCCTCTCCAATTCTGTTGAGGTTTTCTATCAAATAATCTGCCAGCTTCCTGTCCGTCAGAATCCTCGCGGAGTCTGAGGTGGCGATGATATCTCCAAAGCACTCGCGTTCAAGACCTAAGGACATCAGGGAACCCAAAACATCCCTATGGGACAGTCTCACAAACTGCCCCTGCCACTCTGCCTTTACCACCGCGATTTCAAAGACCGGCGCTCCGGCAAAGTCCTCATGGCAAAATGCCGCGCGCTGGCGCTCCGCTCCTGAATATCCTCCATCGAAATCTACCTGTATGCCATCCATACTGGCCGCCACGGTTCCCGCTATTTCCTGTCCATAGGGATCCAGAAAACCGCTCAGCTTGTATTTCCTGTTTTTTACGGCCTGTCCCGCCAAATCCACAAGACGGACGGCGATATCCTCACCCTCCGTTCCCTTGTAGAAGCGTATTATTTTCTCCCTCGCGTCCTGTGCCATGGCCAACCCCTACTTATTCAGCCAAGGCATATCCGTGGAAACCTTCTTCTCTTCCTCGGTATATGTGACATTCACGTTACTTGGAGCGCAGAGGAACACATGCTTGCCAACCTTTTTGATTTCACCGTTCAACGCGTAGGTTGTACCACTGATGAAATCTATGATACGCTTTGCGGCCTCCGGCTCGGTATGCTCAAAATTTATAACCACCGGACGCTTTTCCCGCATACAATTCGCAACCTGCTGGGCATCATCAAATCCCTTGGGTTCAATTACGATTACCTTCATCTTGACTGAAATATTCCCTTCTCTAGCCGACGCCGCAGACTGGAAGCTGACAACATTGTTGATTCCGCCCGGATTATCTGTGCGTACGAAGGGATTATCCCTCCTTGCGCCGAACCCGGCCTCTTCCTCCACACCCTGCTCCTGATTATCATCATCCGAACCGTCAAGGCCCATCTTCTTTGAAACCTTATCGAGAAATCCCATATATAACACACTCCTCAATTATACTGACGTGCGCCGAAAATCGCGGTACCAACCCTGACTATGTTAGCTCCCTCTTCCACAGCAATGGAATAGTCATGAGTCATTCCCATAGATAAATATACTATATTCGCTCCGGGCAGTTTCTTTTCCTTTAATTGCAAAAAAATTTCATGCATTTCCCTGAAAATCGGGCGGCATTCTTCGACATTTTCATAATTCGGCGCAATACACATCAGCCCACAGAGCCTCAGGTTAGGGAGAGCTGCCACAAATCTCTCGAATTCATCCAGTTCCTCCCGGTAAACCCCTGACTTGCTCTCCTCTCTGGCAAGATTGACCTGTATCAGTACATCCTGAACCTTGGAAATATGTGCCGCCGCGCTGTCCACTGCCTGAGCCAGCCGCTGACTGTCTATAGAATGAATGAGATTGAAATACCTCACGGCCTGCTTAGCCTTGTTGGTCTGCAGATGACCGATGAGGTGCCATCTCACATCCCTGTCCAGCTGCTCATACTTTGACGCGGCCTCCTGAATACGGTTCTCTCCAATATCGGTCACCCCCGCGTCAATAGCCTCGCGCATGGCTTCAATCCCATGATTTTTAGTCACCGCTACCAGCTGCACCGGGTTATCCGCTGCTTCACGGCTCCTGCGCGCGCGCGCCTTTTCTATTTCGGCTTCCACAGCCTGAAGCCGTTCCCTTATCATAGAATCTTCCTCCCGATTCAATACTCCTTCAATGCTATGACTGCCCCTATCCTGCCTGTCTTTCCGCCATCTGCCCTGTATGAAAAGAACCAGTTGTGCTTGCAGCAGGTACACTCTTCGGCACAATCCACATTCTGCTCCGGTACGCCTGCCTCCAGAAGCTGCAGCCTATTAGCCTGCCAAAGATCCAGTCTGACACTTTCATCCTCTCCCGGAAGCAGCAGCTCCTTCCACGCATTAGGAAAGGCTTTCCTGCACTCCTCTTGGACATTTTCGCCAACCTCATAGCAGCATGGGCCTATTGATGGGCCAATGCCCACAAGACACGACTCCGGCTTCGTACCGAATTCCCTTCCCATTGCGGCGAGGGTCTTCTGCCCAATCTTAAGCATGGTCCCCTTCCACCCCGCATGAGCAATGCCCACCGCCAGATTTTCAGGATCAAAAAACAGCACAGGTACACAGTCCGCAAAGCAAAGCAGTATAGGAAGCCCCCTCACATTGGTGATAAGGGCATCCGTCCGGGGAATCGAATCATCATAGGCCCTGCTTCCCCTTCCCCTATCCTTTTCAGTCACACGGAATATGAAATCACCATGCACCTGCTCCGGGGTTGTGATATCCTTAGCACGAAGATGCAGGGAACCAGCGAAAATATCCCTGTTCCTGCAAACGTCCTCACTGCTGTCGCCCACATGAAGCGCCAAATTCAAGGAATCGCAAGGTGCCTTGCTCACGCCTCCCAGCCGGGCTGAAACAGCATGGGTAACGGCATCTTCAGGAAATATGCTGAATCGCCCCTGCCAAAGGTTATTTGCCATATGCTTCAAGAAAAAACTCATATCATGAACCTTTCTTTCGAGTATATATTGTACCGCACCTGTCAAGCAATCACTCCATCTGAGGCCCCAAAGCCCCGTTCCGCGCCTCGAAGAAGGCTGTAAAATCCTCTTCATTCATGGGTTTCCCGTTAAGATACCCTTGACCATAATTACAGCCCAGCTCGACCAGCAGCCGCTCCTGCTCTTTTGTCTCGATGCCCTCACAAATCACTCTCATATTAAGTGACTTGCCCAACTGAATGACATTCCCCAGTATCGCCTTCATACGGCTTGAATCCTCTGAGGAAGTCAGAAGAGAACGATCTATCTTCATTACATCCATCGGAAGCTGATTGAGAAGCATGTATGAGGAATAGCCCGAGCCAAAGTCGTCCACTGAAATGGTGAAGCCCATCTTGTGAAGCTCATTTACGATACTGGCAGCATTCTTGTGGTTTTCCGTCTCGTCAAAATCCCCAAAAACCGTTTCCGTCAGTTCCAGCTCTATGAGTCCCTCAGGAAGCCTGTACCTTTCAACGATGGCCTTCATCTTATCCAGATAGCCGTCCTCAGTCATATGCAGCCTGGATTGGTTAACGGAAATCGGCACAACCTCTTTTCCCTCATCCAGTCGTCTTCTCTGATATTGGAACGCCTGCTCCAATATGGCGAAATCGACAGCCAGCACAAAGCCATTTTTCTCGAACAGCGGAATGAATTTACCCGGGGGCATAAAGCCCATATCCGCGCTGATCCATCGAACCAATGCCTCTGCCCCTACAGTCCTTCCGGTGCGTATATCATACTTTGGCTGATACCAAGCTTTGAATTCCCCATCCGCGAGAGCCTGCTCCATGCGGCTCTCGATCTTCTGCTCCAAAATAAGCCTCTCCTGCATTGAGTTGTCAAACATACGCACTTCATCGTTGCTCTCATGAAGCTCGCTCAACGCGATTGAAGCCCTGTCAACCGTCTGGCTGATGTAGCCGTTATCCTGCCGCAGCGGGCAGACACCGGCCTGCATGTGCATCCAGATTCTTGAGTCATTGGCAGAGATATATCCATATTCGGCAATTGCCGATGACACCTTCCGCAGCATATCCGCGTCACTTTCGCCTTTACAGATACACACAAGACGTCCCGCCTCATTACCCACTGCTGTCAGCAGTACCCAGTCAAGCCCATCTAAATCTGCCGCAAGATCCCTTAGGCTATTATCCAGCAGCTTCCTGCCATATAGTTCTACTACAGCCGCGGTCCCACCCTGGGAAAATACTGACACATACAATTTACCCGCCTTGTAGTCTCCTTCATGTTCTCCATTTATGAGCTTTATTCCCTCAATTTCAAACCATGTAAGATTTGGCAATTCATATCTCAAATCGATATATGCCATGCGCTGCGCCATTTCCATGTGATTCCGTTTCACCTTGAACCGATACCACAAAATGCCTATTATGACGCTGGCTATACCTATCAATATCAACAATGCATGAAATGGATAATGATAGATTAACCACTGCAGGTTAACGTGCCTGGTAGAACGCTCTGTCCTGTTGATTATTTCCCTTATCTGTCTTTGATCCAGATGATTGATTTCCTTGTTGAGTATCTGCCATAGCCTCAAATCCCCATAGCGATATACTCCAAGGCTGATAAAATCGGAAAAATCACTTTCCGATCCCACCTCAAGCTGATACGCGCCGGTCTGCTCCACCAGATATGCCACTTCGCCGCGTGGGGCAAAGACGATATCCGCGTCTCCATCATTCACTGCTTTGAAGCAATCCTCAAGACTCGAGAAGTATACCCTTCGCTCCTCAGGGAATCTGGGCTCCAGATATGTCTTGGTGAAAAGCAGATCCTTTACACAGGCCACCCGAAAGGTATCACTAGTCAGTTCACCCTTGCGTGTTACCGGAACGTACCTATATTCCATGTAAAACTGTGTAGGGCGTATGTTCAGTCCACTTGCCCAACTGAAATCACATACGGCATCGGCCGCAAAATCCACCTGTCCGGTACGGATTAGCCTTTCTGCCGCTTCCTGTGAGTCTGTATGTACAATCTCAATCTCAATGCCCAGGTCTTTTGAAATCTGATTGATGATTTCGGGGATAACCCCATGCAGGGCACCATTCTCCATGAAGGCATAGGGACGACGTTCATTCATTATGACTGTGCTGAGCTTTCCCTTTTCCTTCAAATAATCCCGTTCTCCACGATTCAGGATAAGGGGGACTCCTTTCGCCCGCATATACTTGTTGTCCAGATGGTCGCGAATATTCGACTGATAAAGAAGCATCTGATCCATGGCAGAGTTCATCTTTTTAAGGAGGTCGGTCCTATCCTCCCTCACTAACATGCGATAGCTCTGACGGTCAAATATTTCCAACACATGCCTGGACTCCTGAGTGTTCAGCATCGGTGCCACATAACCATCCAGTTCTCCTCGTGAAAAGGCTTCCTCCATATCGTAAAACAACGGATAATTGATCAAATCATATGTGAAACCTTCTCCCGCGGCAATGTTAGGAAGATTTGGGATCGGATAGCTCGAGCTGTAGGTTCCTATACGCATATGTGGCTTGGCATCTTCAGAGGCGACAACCAATTCCATGGGAATACGTCCTATGACATGATCCGTCCTCTTTACACCCGTCAGAATACGATAGTTCCCCGGCATCTCCGGCAATAGGTCTATTTCGCCCGATTGCAGCTTGGCCGCGCACTCCAGCCATGTGGCAGATGGCACATACTCGAAAACCCAGTCTCCATAGTTTGCCAGGAATTCCATATATTCATAGCCATAACCGCGACGATGACCGGGCCAGTCTTCCTCCACAAAACCCGTATTGGGAACATACCCCACCCTCAGAATCTGTCCCCTATCAGAAAGAGCCGGCTCCGCATAGCAGCCTATTGACTGAAAAAGCAGCATACCAGCCGCCAGCAGCGCGCCACCCCACCATTTTTTCATGCTTACCACTCCACGTTATAACTTCGGAGCTGTCGAAAAATAGATTGACAAAAACTGTCCGTCCTGAAACAGACGTATTTTCCTCAAGTTCCTTATACAACGAAAACCCAAGAAGTCAAGCCGACGACGTGCGCAGGCACAGACTGACCGGCTGTTTTCATGTAAGGGCTGATGAAAATCGGAAGATTTTTCATCCTGCTTCCACTTTTCATATTATACATGATTCATCAAACCATTCAAAGCACTTTCTTGTGACTTGGTGGAAAAAATGGTATAATGAAGCGTAGTATATTCTTATTAAAGGTCTGGTGATTCACATGGCTAAACAATACAAGAAGCTTCAGAACAAAATCCATCCTAAAGCAAAGGAAGCTCCCGCGCCAAAAGCAAAGATTGGCAAGGACTATTTCCTTCTGGTCATGATAGGCTTTACTGTTATAATCCTGACCCTTGGGTGGTCCCATCTGGATGACATGAACAAGGCCATGTATGTGCTGCTTACAACATCCCTCTGTCTCACCTATACCCGCCGCCACTTCGAGCTTACCGACACTCAGCGTACCTACGTGGACAGAGCAAGCTTCGCCTCAATAGGACTGGCTGTAGCCCTTTTCCTTATCATCGCTTACCAGCAGTACATCGCATAGCTTTCCCCCTAAACAAAAGAGGACGTCAATGCTCACGCATCAACGTTCTCTTTTGTTTTATTCACTTTCACCCGGAACACAGTCCCCGCCCGCGCCGCATTCTGTATTGCACAAGCCGGATGCGCTTTACATCTTCTTGACCGGAACCGGGCCTCTGGAAAGACCTATTGATCCTGTCCTTGCTATTTCTACAATCTCATATTCTGACAGCACCTCGCAAATGGCATCCAGCTTGCTCTGCTGCCCCGTCAGCTCTATGACAACCGTTTCCTGAGTAACATCCACTATCTTTGCCCTGAACACATTCACGATATCGATGATATCCGAACGTGTCTCCTTAGTGGTCTTCACCTTTATCATGATAAGCTCACGCTCTATGGAAGGAGCCTTGCTAAGGTTCACGATCTTGATAACATCGATGAGCTTCGACAGCTGGTTGACCACCTGATCCAGCTCGTTTTCCGACTCAACGGAAACCACTATGTTTATACGTGTTACAGAAGGTTCCTCCGTATAACCGGCAGAGATACTCTCGATATTGAACGCACGCCGGCTTATGAGTCCCGAAACATGGGTCAGGACGCCGGGCTTGTTGTCAACAAGAACTGCTAAAAGATATCTTCTCATGTCCTTTTCCATACTCAGTTTCCTCCCAATACCATCTGATCCAGCCGCTTTCCACCCGGCACCATTGGCAGCACGTTCTCATCCTCAGGCACTATACAGTCGATTACGGCCGCGCCGGGCTCTGCCAGAATCTCAGGAAGCCGTGTGCACAGTTCCTCTTGAGACTCCAGCCTATAGCCTTTGAGTCCCATAGCTTCTGCTATTTTCACGAAATCCCTTTTGCATTTCAACTGGGAAGCAGAATAATGACAGTCGTAGAAGAGCCTTTGCCACTGCCCCACCATTCCAAGTATATAGTTGTGCAGGATAATCACCTTCACATCTATGTCGTTATCGGCAATTGTGGCAAATTCCTGGCAGTTCATCATGATACTGCCATCTCCCGTAAAGAGCACGACCTTCTTTTCTGGGCAGGCAATCTTCGCCCCCATGGCAGCGGGAAGTCCATAGCCCATGGTGCCAAGCCCGCCTGAAGTGAGGAACTGCCTTGGATTCCTCGCTTCGTAGAACTGAGCAGCCCACATCTGATGCTGCCCCACGTCCGTTACCACGATGGTATTTTCATCGGATAGACTGCTGACTTTGCGGATAAGCGCCCCTGGCTTTATGGTCTTACCATCCTCCTGATAAGAGAATGGATGGTCCTTGCCGATTTCCACAGCATGCATACGCCATCTCGCAAATTTTGCCCGATAATCTATCTGTGAGGCCTCCAGCTTTCTCCTAAATATGGGCAGCGACCAGCGAAGATCTCCCAGAACGCGATTGTCAGACGCTACATTCTTGTTGACCTCCGCGGGATCCAGTTCAAAATGAACCACCTTCGCCTTGGGCGCGAAGTCCATGACCCTGCCTGTAACACGGTCGCTGAAACGCATACCTATGCATATGAGGAGGTCGCTTTCCTGTATGGCCATGTTTGCGCCATATGCTCCATGCATCCCGGCAAAGCCAAGAAATCCCTCTGTATCAGAGGCAATACACCCAAGCCCCATTATGGTACTGGTAACAGGTACCCCAAGCCTTTCCACAATTGCTCTCAGGTCGTCAGATGTATCGGACAGTGTAACGCCCCCGCCATAGAAAATCAGCGGCTTTTCCGCGTTTTCCAGAGCTTCCACCACGGGATCGATTTCCTCTTCTTTGCCTATGTAATTTCCGGAATAACCCGGAAGCTTTACGGTTTCAGGATACTCGTAATCGATTTCCGTATTGAATACATCCGCGGCGATATCTATGGACACAGGTCCCGGGCGCCCTGTCCTGGCAATAAAGAATGCCTCCTTGATAATCCTCGGCAGCTCATTTGCATCCTTTACCAAATAGTTATGCTTGGTAATAGGCGTAGTTATGCCGCAAACATCCACCTCCTGAAAGGAATCTTTTCCTATCGCGGGATTCGCCACCTGCCCCGTAATGCACACCAATGGCACTGAATCCATATTGGCCGTGGCAATACCCGTAATGAGATTGGCCGCGCCGGGACCAGACGTGGCTATGACCACACCTACCTTGCCCGAAGCCCTGGCATAGCCATCAGCCGCATGGACAGCTCCCTGCTCATGTCCCGTAAGTATATGGGGAAATTTCATCTTGTAAAGCTCATCATATAGTTTCAGCACCACTCCGCCCGGATACCCGAACACGAGATCGACACCCTCATTCTTCAGGCTCTCCAGAACAGCCTGTGCTCCATTCATCTTCAACTCAGTGTCCCTCCATATTGAATTGACCCAGTGCTTCAGAACACCGTGGCTCAATCCGCAAAATAACAAAGTAAACCCTCACAATTATAACGCAAAAACATCCTGAAAGCTAGCCCCTAAGCCCCTGCGCCTATCCATCATCTGAAAATATCCGAAACCAAAAATAAGATAATTGTATCCATAGAATAATTGCATTATAATTTATCCATGGCCTATACAATTATATTGCTTTATGTTTGAGGATTGTTTAATCCACACGCCCATTACCTGTTAAGATGCTATAATGTCGACAAAGAGGTGTCAAAACGTGCATCCTGATTTTTCCCCTTTATATGACTGTTGCAGTGATTTTATGTGGAAGGCAAAGGTAGCAGGCCACTTTGACTTGGCCAAATTCCATGCGACTATGGAACCCGTTTTCAAGCGACTGGGGTTTCGCGAACAGAGCGCTTCCCCTGCCCCGTCCATTCTCGTTTCTTACATAGGACGTGCGGGCGATAACATCCTAACAACCCCAATGCTGCGCGAGCTTCGTCGCAATCAGCCACAAGCCCATATCACCTTTGTCACTACGTCTGCCGTATATTCCCTCATGGAGCTATGCCCCTATGTGGACGAAGTGCTCCACATTCCCTATCTATCTTCAAGACAGGATGACTCCTTTGTACTTCAGACGATAATCAGTTTCGCGCGAGAGCACCTTTGGAAGCGCCACTATGACATCTGCATACTTCCCCAATGGCCATCTGATAACAGACCATCCAGGCTGCTTTCTTATTTAAGCGGCTCCCGCGAAAGATGGGGCTACAGCGATACGGCTCAAAAATTGTATGCCCCATTAAACATATTTCCCACAGATGAACTATACCTGTTAAATCACACCATATGCAATCCGCCTGAAATCATTCATGAAGTCTGCCGCTATCTTTATATGCTGGAAGCCATGGGGATGTCTGTATCAGAACGTCATACGGAGCTATGGCTTTCTCAACAGGATCGTGAAAGAGCAGAAGCCCTTCTCACGCCGCTGCGGCGTTCCGCCGGAGATATTTTTGTGGCGATATCCACCGGAGCCGGAGACAACAGCCGTCAATATCCCATTGAAAAATGGTTGGCCGCGATGAAGGAAATCACTGCCTTGGGGGGGCGCTTCATTATAATCGGCGGTCCCTCTGAGATTGAAAACGGTAAATATCTGGAGAAAGGTCTGCCAAAGGACACCGTAATGAATTTAACCGGACAGACTACACTAAGGGAATCCGTAGCCATCATTGAAGCCTCCGGCCTTTTTATGGGCAACGACTCCGGAATGATGCATGCGGCGGCAGCCTGTCAGCGACCAATCATAGCCGTATACCGCGAGGCTCTTGACAAGGAACCCGTTGCTACGGGCCTTTTGAGTGAATTCCGTCGCTTTGAGCCTTATATGGCCAACTACATTGCGCTGCGTCCTGAGCACGCTCTCGGTGACTGCCGGACAGCTATTTGCTATGGTGGCTGCCAATCTCTTACAGCTCACTGCATCTGTCAGGTGGAGCCTGAAGAAATCATCGAGGCATTCCGCATATTAACATCAAACTAAACGCAGGAGATGAACACATGGAAAAGACGATACGCCTATTTACCTGCATGGCACAGGAGGATATACCATCAGACAACCATCTAAAGGCTGCGCTCGGAGCGTTCCAGGCTTATCAGGTCGGCCCGATTTCCGGAGAAACCGGCATCCCCGGATTGAAGATTGACTTCAAGCGCGGACTTCGCATCCGCATACCCAAAGGCAACTGGCATGTCCGCATAACCGATTTTGATACCGAAACACTGTTTTTCGATGATGATGTCTCCGATCTGCAGTTAGTTTCCATGGAAAAATATTACATCCACTGGTCAATCAAAATCTGGAAGGACGGTACTCCTGTATTTTCCCACATCTTCGATCCGGAAGACCAGGAAATTTTCTTTCTCTTTGCCCACACAGCTCTGGGAGACAATTTAGCCATGCTGCCCTATATCAGAGCCTTCCGGGAAAAATACCATTGCAAGGTTTCCTGCCAGATTCCGGATAATATCAAAAAAATTACATCCCATCTATACCCGGAAATTCCACAGGTCAACAAAATACCAAAAGATGCCTATGCCGTTTTTTATATGTGCGCATGGCTGACCAAGCTAGGGCTTCCCGTAGACCTCAGAGCACAAGCCTTAGAAGGTCTGGGAGGCTCCATCGTCGGATTGCGTGAGCCGGCTCCCCTACCGGTCTTTCGCCCTACCTGCCCCCGTCCGGTTGCTGAGAAATATGTCTGCATCGCCCTGCAGGCATCCACCCAGGCCAAGGGGTGGCATTATCCGGGAGGCTGGGAGATAGTAGTAAAATATCTCAAAGAGCTTGGCTATCGCGTATTCTGCATCGATCGATATTCCTCCATGAAGGAAGGAAGCTATGTAACAGATATGCCCTCAGACGCAGAGGATTTTACCGGCGATCACGACATCATGGATCGCGCCAACATGCTATATTACGCAGAATTCTTCATTGGCCTCGGCAGCGGTCTATCCTGGGTGGCCAACAGCGTCCGTTGTCCCGTCATCCTCATCAGCGGTATGTCAGAGCCTTGGTGCGAGTTCTATACGCCATACAGGATTATCAATCGCCATGTATGTCACGGCTGTTTCAACGATATGCGGGCAGACTTCAAAAACAATTTCTGTCCCTATCATGGAGGGACTGAACGTGAGCTTGAATGCTCGAAAAAAATAGCTCCGGTGCAAGTCATCAACGCAATCAATGACTTGCACCGGAGCCTGAATGG
>DOYB01000071.1 GCA_003518745.1 Selenomonas sp.
CTGTACTTTAGTACATTTCACGTACTTTGGTACATGCCAATGGATTAAGAGGATACGTCAGATATTTGGATTCCGCTGAAGGTACATACGATACTTGACATACCAGACCTCCACCAGCATGAAGTATGGCAGCATTGACTGGAAATCGGTGCGCTCGTCTTCTGAATCGTATAGCTGGAATTTTGCGGGGGATACATAGAGGTTAACTGTCGAAAGAGATGCCAAGGTGTTGTCATGGAGCTTCGTGATGGAAATGAAGGGTACATCCAGAAGCTGCAGCCGTTGGGCGAACTCTATGACTAGGGGTGTTTCACCGGACAGGGATACGAAGATGAAAAGGTCATCCTTCGTGATGCCGCGGGCTATGGATGAAAACTCTTCACGGCCATTTATTTCATAAATCAGCACATTGTCATAGAAGAATAGGCGCTTCAGTTCCTGAGCCACGTTATCCTGCACATATCCGGAGGCGAAGATGAAAACTCTGTTGGCTTCATGCATGAGGCGACTGGCACTGTCAAAATTGCGCTTGAATACCTTCTTAGCCGTAAGGGTATAGAACTCCTCCAGCTCATCAAGTATATTTTCACGGCTGTATTTTTCGGCGGGCTCCTCCATTTTAAGGATGGCCTTTAGCTCTCCGAAGCCGTCAAAGCCAAGCTTTTGCGCAAAGCGTACAACGGTGGTGGAGGATACGGCGCATTGCTTTGCCAGCTCATGTATGGAGATATGGCGGACCTCTCTGCGATGCTGCAGTATGTACTTATAGATCACCATGTCGGTGTCATTCAGTCCCAGCCGGTGCTGGTTGACGATTTCTTCCAATCGCATAGATATTTCCTCCCGAATGATATGTAATGATAGATTTCTTTTATACATTATAGTGTTATCGTAGAATGATTGCCATTGTGAAAATCAGGGTGAAAAAAATTTTTTTGCGGTATATGAGGAGGTACCAATAGTTATAGAAGTGATTTGACAAGGGCTTGCGTTATTTTTTTGCTTTCCAATGAGGAAAATCCTGCCATTTCGAAAATAATTTCCTACTTGCAAAAGGAGGATTTTTTTGGTATAAAAAGAATCAGTGAAGTGGCACAAAGTGGTGGAAAGTGGTTCAAAATGTCTGAGAGGTGGTGATCGCGGTGCTGATGAGCGAATATATGCATACCATAGACGCCAAGGGCCGTGTAATCCTTCCGTCTGATTTCCGCGGTGAACTTGGGGAGACATTCGTAATCACCAAGGGGTTGGATGGATGCCTTTTCATCTACGGACAGACTGCGTGGGACACCCTTTCCGGAAAACTTCGCCAGTTACCGCTTGCAAAGCCTGAAGCCCGGGCCTTTGCAAGATTTTTCTTCTCCGGGGCCAGAACCCTTGAATGCGACAAGCAGGGCCGGTTCCTGGTGCCGCCCACTCTGAGGACCTATGCGAATCTCAAGAAGGATGTTGTCCTTATCGGTGTTTCTGATAGGGTCGAGCTTTGGGATCGTGGTACTTGGGAGAAATATAATAATGAAATCAATCCGGCTGTGACAGAGATTGCGTCACAGTTGACTGATTTGGGAATTTGACATGGCTGGATTCCATCATATAAGCGTAATGCCTGAGGAAGCTGTGAAGGGCTTGGTGACCGACCTTGCCGGGACGTATGTGGACTGTACTCTTGGCGGGGGAGGTCATTCCAGCCTCATAGCAGAGCTCCTGACACCTCATGGCAGGCTGATTGGCATTGATCAGGACAGGGAAGCGGTGGAGGCCGCGACCTTGAGATTGAAGTCTGCGAAATGCGGGATTCAGATAGTCCACGACAACTTTCGTAATCTAGAGAGGATTCTGTCGGATTGCGGAATTCAGCAGGTGGATGGAGTGCTGTTCGATTTGGGAGTTTCGTCTCACCAGATTGACGTTCCCGAAAGAGGCTTCTCCTATATGCAGGATGCGCCACTGGATATGCGAATGAATCCCGAGGCGGATTTCTCCGCTTACGATGTGGTAAATACTTATGAGGAGAAGGAGCTTTGCCGTATCTTCCGCGAGTATGGGGAGGAACGGTGGAGCAAGCGGATTGCGGCCTTTATCCTTCAGGCCCGCAGGGATAAGCCCATAGATACCACCGGAGAACTGGTGGATGTCATTTGCAGGGCAGTGCCAAAGGCGGTGCGCCAAGCTGCGGGAGGTCATCCCGCGAAGAGAATTTTTCAGGCAATCCGCATTGAAGTGAATGATGAATTGTCCATACTTGCCGATGCTTTTCGCACGGCGGTACGGCATTTAAAGCCCGGAGGGCGTCTTGCGATTATCACCTTCCATTCTTTGGAGGACAGGATTGCGAAGCAGACCCTGCGGGAAATGGCTCAGGGCTGCATATGCCCGCCTGAGCTGCCGGTCTGCATGTGCAATCACAGGCCGGAAATACGTCTGCTGGGAAAGGCTCTGCAGGCGGGAAAACGGGAAATCGAGGAAAACTCCAGGGCAAAAAGCGCAAAGCTTCGCTTGGCGGAGAAGCTTTGAGTCTTGGAAATCGTTCCGGCAGCAGTGCTCCTGTAAAGGGGGACGATTTTCCGCGGCTTTGTTAGAGTATGAGAAAAGGAGGGTTCCATATGTTGGCAGAACGCAAGGAAGATTACTATGACTATGATTATGACGAGCCACTGTATGAAGAACCGCAGGAGATAACGCAGGTAAATCCGCATACTGTTCGAGAACGGAGGAGAAGGACTTCTCTGGATACGAAGCTTCGTTCCCGTTGCCAGATGCTCTTTGTGACGGTGGCTGTCCTGGCTATGGCGGTAACTGTTCGAAGCGGTATCAGCGCCAGCCGGGGTTATGAGTTGGTGGCGATACAACAGCAGATACAGCAGGTTGAGCAGGAGAATGAACGTCTCCGCATCGAGATAGCGCGGCTGAAATCTCCACAGCGGATTGAGCAGATAGCCACCGATGAACTGGGGATGGAAGTACCCAAAAAGATGTATTTTTCACACGACAGGTAGAAGAATGGGAAGGAGCTGCCTCTGAAGGATGCAGCTTCTTTTGTGTTGATGGATTCATGGATTGGTATTTTTAGCATGCGTCCGAAGGGGGAAGACGGATGGGAAAGACAATTGGAATGCTTGCGGCCCAGGTGGAGGGCGCAAGGGTAGTGGGCGATGTAAACACGGAGATTACGGGCATAGAGCATGACTCCCGGAAGGTCAGGGAGGGGACGCTTTTCGTCTGCATTCCCGGTGTGCATGTGGATGGCCACGATTTTATACCCCAGGCTGTAAAGCAGGGGGCGGCGGCAATACTCACTACCAGAGATATTGAGCCGCCGGATGGTGTTGTATTGTGCAGGGTGCCTGAGCTCAACAGCGCGTTGGAGGTCATGGTACCCTTTTTCCACGATTATCCGACCCGTTCAATGCGTGTCATAGGCATTACCGGGACAAACGGCAAGACTACCACCAGTTACCTGACAAGGGCCGTTCTCAGGGCAGCAGGGTTCAAGGTGGGGCTCATAGGCACTATCCAGATAATGATGGAGGAAGAGAAATTCCCCATACACAATACTACACCGGACGTGGTGGAGCTCCAGAATATCCTTGCCGCAATGAGGGATAAGGGTATGGACTATGTGGTTATGGAGGTATCCAGCCACGCTCTGGATCAGAACAGGGTGGCCGGCATCGAATTCGATACGGTAGTATTCACCAACCTGACCCAGGATCATCTTGATTACCACAAGACTTTGGAGAATTATAAGCTGGCAAAGGCCAAGCTCTTTGACCTGGTGAGCAGCCCGGGCGAAAAGAGGGGCAAGACGGCAGTGGTGAATGTGGACGATGAAGCCGGAGATACCATGCTTTCCCATGCAAAATGCGATAAACTGACCTACGCGATACATGGTGAGGCGGGGCTCCGGGCGAGGGAAATAGATGTGCACGCTTCCGGCGCGTCCTTCCGACTGGATGGGGATTTCGGCAGCATGGAGCTGAATTTGAAAATCACCGGCATTTTCAATGTCTACAACGTCATGGCTGCTGCCGGGGCGGCATTGGCAGAGCATGTGGAGCCGGCTTTGATAAAGAGTACGTTGGAGAATTTCACCAGTGTGCCGGGACGTTTTGAGCTGGTGGACGCGGGGCAGGATTTCTCTGTCATTGTGGACTATGCCCACACTCCTGACGGTGTGGAAAACGTGCTGCAGACCGCGCGCCAGATTGCCAAGCGGCACATAATAACGGTGTTTGGCTGCGGCGGAGACAGGGACCGCACGAAGCGGCCCATAATGGGCCGGCTGGCGGCTGAGCTTTCCGATGTGGTGATTGCGACCTCCGACAATCCAAGGACAGAGGATCCGGAGTTCATCCTTTCCCAGGTGGAGGAAGGGGTCAAGGAGCGCATCGGCCAAAAGCACCATGAGTGCATAGTGGATCGCAGGACCGCGATTTTCAGGGCTGTGGAGCTTGCAGAGCAGAATGATATCGTGGTGATT
>DOYB01000054.1 GCA_003518745.1 Selenomonas sp.
TAATCTATGAAAAATCCTCCAAGGTAACAAATATTCCCTGAAGCATCCTGACACGTTCCGTGGGCGTTATGCTCTCTGACTGATACAACTCAGATGCCATCTGCATAATCAATGCCGCTTCCCTGTTAGTAACCATACGGTGCTTGACCAGGTAGCGAATCATTGCCTGTATCTCTCCCTGTTCCGTGTCCTCGGTAATCTTCTGACGCATATCCTCGTAGACCAAATTCTTGAAGGGCACCTGCACAATGCGTATGTAGCCCCCAAGTCCCCTGCGGGATTCCACGACAAACCCCTTGTCCTGAGTAAAACGCGTACTCAGCACATAGCTTATCTGGGACGGAGCACAGGATATCTTATCCGCAATATCCGTCCTGCGAAGCTCCACCTTGCCATCCTGCTTCTGGGCCAACTGGTGCAGTATATAATCTTCAATCAAATCCGCAATATTGCTCATAGTATCACCCTCGTTGACTATTTGACTTTTATTTAATTATATTTGACTTTTTGATTTTTGGCAAGTTTTATTTTTTTTCGCGGTATTTGATTAGATTTGTTTCAAACATAAAAAGCCGGTCATCATGTACAGTGAAATGCACATAATGACCGACTCGAGTTTTCGAATCAAGGAATATCTGTCAACGCCCTTGAATTACTTCAACTCAACAGTTGCGCCAGCCTCTTCGAGCTTAGCCTTGAGAGCCTCAGCATCAGCCTTGGAGATCTTCTCCTTCACAGGAGCAGGAGCGCCATCAACGAGAGCCTTAGCTTCCTTCAGGCCGAGACCGGTAGCCTCGCGAACAGCCTTGATAACATTGATCTTCTTGTCACCGGCAGAAGCGAGAACAACATCGAACTCAGACTTCTCTTCCTCAGCAGCGCCGCCGGCAGCAGCACCGGGAGCAGCAGCAACAGCAACAGGAGCAGCAGCGGAAACGCCGAACTTCTCCTCCATAGCCTTAACCAACTCGGACAGTTCGAGCACAGTCATGCTCTCAATAGCTTCCATGATTTCTTCTTTAGTCATTTTAATTCCTCCATTAGTAAACGTCATTATCTAATCATCATACAAACCTTACGCGGATTCCTTCTGTGCGCGAATCGCATCAAGCACATAAACCGCGTTGCGGATAACGCCCTGCAGGACACCAACAGTATTGGTGATAGGAGCGTTCATGCTGCCCAAGAGCTTCGCAATGAGCTCCTCTCTGGAAGGCAGGGCTGCCAAAGCCTTAACCTCCTTGTCGGAGATAACCTTGCCCTCAACAAGACCAACCTTTATGGTGAGGATTCCCTTCTCCTCCAGCTTGTTCTTCTTCATGAAGGCACAAATCACCTTGGCCGGGGCAACCGGATCCTCAGTGGAGAAAGCAAGAGCAGTGGTCCCCTCCAAATGCTCGGAGATACCATCAAGCCCAAGATCATTAGCAGCAATGCGAGTCATGGTGTTCTTGATTACCTTGTAGGTGATACCGGCCTCGCGCATTTCACGGCGGAGCTTGGTATCCTGGGCAACCGTCAAACCTTTATAGCTTGTGAACACTGCCCCCTTAGCGGAAGACAACTGTTCCTTTATCTCAGCCACAACAGCTTCTTTCTTCGGTGTTACACCCATGTAGACACCTCCTTTCAAAAAATATCAAAACAAACCTCCGGCTGCATACACAACCGGAGGCAAAATTTCATATCTCCGGCCTCGGCAGGCGATATGAATCGTTAGATGGGCAAAGCCCAAACCTGCTGTCTACAGCTCCTTGGTTCCGTTTTCAGTTGTTTATGAACAGTTCCTTAGCTCAAGACAACCGGGACACCAGGTCCCATGGTTGCGCTCAATGTAATAGAACGGACATACTGCCCTTTGGCAGCAGCCGGTTTTGCGCGGTTCAGCGTATCTATCAGAGTCTGGTAGTTCTGCTGAAGCTTCTCTGCATCAAAGGAAGCCTTACCAATGGGGCAATGAACATTGCCTGCCTTGTCGGTACGATACTCCACCTTGCCGGCCTTAACCTCGGAAATCGCCTTCGCGAGATCCATGGTAACAGTACCAAGCTTCGGGTTAGGCATCAAACCGCGAGGTCCCAACACCTTACCAAGACGTCCAACGGTTCCCATCATATCGGGAGTCGCCACCGCTACGTCGAAGTCGAGCCAGCCGCCCTGGATCTTCTGAACAATCTCGTCAGATCCAACAAAATCAGCGCCTGCGTCCTCGGCTTCCTTAACCTTTTCGCCCTTCGCGAAAACGAGCACTCTCTTTGTCTTACCTGTACCATTGGGCAGCACCACAGCGCCGCGAACCTGCTGATCCGCATACTTGGGATCAACCCCAAGGCGCACATGCAGTTCAATGGTCTCATCGAATTTTGCGCTTGCCGTCTTCTTGACAAGCTCGATAGCTTCTGATACCGGGTAAAGCTTGCCAGCCTCAATCAGCTTGCAGGCATCCTGGTACTTCTTTCCTGGTTTTGCCATAATGTTCTCCTTTCGTGGTAATCAGCTTACGCCTCCCACTTGGGCACCGCGCATGATGTCAGTCCCCAGAGCATGTCAATCGGTAATCACAATACCCATGCTGCGGGCCGTGCCCTCAATCATACGAGTAGCTGCTTCGATATCCGCAGCATTCAAATCCTGCATCTTGCTTTCAGCAATCTCACGAGCTTTTGAACGAGGCAGCTTAGCAACCTTGTTCTTGTTCGGTTCACCAGAGGCCTTCTCAATGCCCGCAGCCTTCTTCAAAAGCACTGCCGCCGGAGGAGTCTTCGTGATGAAGGTGAACGATCTATCCTCAAAAACTGTAATCTCAACCGGAATAATCAAGCCCACTTGCTTAGCAGTTCTCTCATTGAACTCCTTAACGAATGCCATGATGTTGACACCCGCCTGACCAAGAGCAGGACCAACCGGAGGAGCCGGTGTAGCTTTACCAGCCTGCACCTGCAGCTTTACCAGTCTTGCAACCTTCTTTGCCATATCCTGTCACCTCCTTTCGGTGTAGGAATAGTTATAGAGCATCAAACTCTCTCTGCCTGACCGAAATCAAGATCCACAGGGGTCTCCCCCACCAGAACCTTGAGGCGTCCCTTTTCCTCATCGATTTCCGTAACCTTTGCGGTGTAGTCCTCAAAACCGCCGGAAGTGATGCGGACCGTGTCGCCAACCGCGACATCCAGGGACGGTCTTTTCTCCGTGTTCCCCGAAGAACCGAGGATACGCATGGCCTCCTCCTCAGTAAGGGGAATCGGATCCTTCTCCGACCCAACGAAGCCCGTCACGCCCTGAGTATTCCGCACGACATACCAAGAATAGTTATTGACGATCATTTCCACAAGCACATAGCCCGGGAAGACCTTCCTTTGAACTACCTTGACCTTGCCGTCCTTTTCCTCGGTTTCGTCCTCAACCGGGACAACTATGTTGAAAATAACATTGCTTAGTCCCTGTGACGCTACCTTGCGTTCAAGATTAGCCTTAACCTTGTTCTCATAGCCCGAATAGGTGTGAATCACATACCAGGCACGCTGAGAATCCCTATCTCTCTCTTCCATAGCCTTAACCTCTCAGGATGACGTGGAACAATCTCGCAAAAAAGGTGTCACATACCCAGATGAGCGCACAGACGATAACAACCGCCACGCCCACGACGCCCGTATATGAAACCAGCTCCTTCTTGCTTGACCACGACACCTTCTTCATTTCGGCTTTGACTTCCTCCATGAATGGTCCCGGACGGAAGCCTTGATCCGTTGGCTTGCTCTGGTCTGCCAAATTCCTTCACATCCCGTTGTCGACTACTTAGTTTCCTTGTGAGGAGTATGCTTCTTGCAAAACTTGCAGTACTTATTGAACTCCAAACGATCTGGATTATTTTTCTTATTCTTGTTGGTCTGATAGTTACGGCTCTTGCATTCCGTGCATGCCAACGTAACCGCGTTACGCATCTCTTACACCCCTTACCTAGAAAAAAATTGATTCCATCCAAAAAATCACTAATATACTTTACCACACTTACAAAGGGGTGTCAACAACACCCTTGGCATTGTATGCAAAAAATCAAGCCCCTTTTCAGGGGCTTTTATATTCAATGGTGGCGGCACAGAGACTTGAACTCCGGACACTGCGGGTATGAACCGCATGCTCTAGCCAGCTGAGCTATGCCGCCGAATATATGGAGCTGATGACCAGGATTGAACTGGTGACCTTATCCTTACCAAGGATACGCTCTGCCGACTGAGCTACATCAGCATTCCGACGTTTGGTTGCGGGGATAGGACTTGAACCTATGACCTTCGGGTTATGAGCCCGACGAGCTACCGACTGCTCCACCCCGCGATTAAGCGAAACCATCAACATCGGCTGACAGGAAGATATGTTAACACATAAAATCGAGTTTGTAAAGCATTTTTGAAAAAATATCTTAAAAGCTTTTCATTTTACCAAAAATCATGTATCATAAAGGCAGCGTTTTGCGTCAAGATTATAGAAAGGACTGGTGTTCTTGATTCGTCTGCCTGTAAGAAAACTTAAGCAAGGCATGGTCGTAGCCCAGAGCATATTCAACAAGCACGGGGCCAGCTACCTGGTAAAGGGACAGCCTATCAGTCCCGAGTACATCAGCCACCTTGAGCATATAGGTATACAGATGGTGTCCGTCACCTCTGAGAACCCGAATTTCCAGCTGCCGCCTCCGGAGGACGTGGTACAGGAAACCACCCGCATAACGGCTATCGAGAAGGTGTACGACGCATTCCAGAGCGTGGAGGAAAACGGCAGGCTGGATGCCGATGCCATGCTGAACGTATCGGACAAGATTCTCATGGACATCATTCAGCGGAAAGAAAATCTGGTACAGCTCACTGATATCAGGCTCCACGATACCTACACCTTCGCCCATTGCGTCAACGTGGCCATACTGTCCGCCATGCTGGGCATGCTGTGCCGGTATTCAAAGGATGATCTGAAGCTCCTTACTCTCGGAGCCATGCTCCATGATCTTGGAAAGATACGTATTCCTTCTACCATACTTAACAAAAACGGCCGTCTTGCTGACGATGAATTCAAGGTTATCAAGAGCCACCCTGCCGAGGGTGCCGCGAGAATAAAGGAAATGGAACGGATCCTTCCGTCTCCCGGCATACTGGCAGCCGTCGCGGCCCAGCATCATGAGCACATTGATGGCTGTGGCTATCCTGCGGGACTTACGGGGGACAAAATACACCGCTTCGCGAAAATCGTGGCCATTGCCGACGTATATGACGCGCTGACCAGCGAACGTCCATACAAGAAGGCTTACTCCCCCTCAGTCACCCACAATATCATGATGAATGTGAATAAGGGACAGTTCGACAATGAACTGCTTAAACTCTTCTTCAATAATGTCGCCATTTATCCTGTGGGCACCGTCGTGAAGACCAGTCATGGGATAGGAATTGTGAAGTCCTGCGAATTCGGCAGCACTGAAATGCCCGAAGTCGTGGTCTTTGCCACAAATGAAGGAAAACTGTTGAACCAGCCCCTGATATATGACCTTAAGGAAGATGGTCCCAAAGCAATCAAGGGTGTAATAAGCGACAACGACCTTCGCCATTTTGTACATCTGTTGGCAATCGATCCAAGCATCTTTCTTATGGAATAAACCGCAGATTTTTAGGAGGCAGCAGCATGAGCAAGCTGACATTAGAGCGCGCCAAGGAAATTCTTGGCAAACACACCACCGAAGAGCATCTCTTCACCCACGCAAAGGCCGTAAGCGCGGCAATGGGCGCCATGGCTGAATACTTCAAGGAAGACAAAGAGCATTGGGAAGCCATAGGCTATCTCCACGACGTGGACTATGAACAATACCCGGACGAGCACTGCAAGCATGTGCGGGAGCTGCTGGAGCCTGAGGGTGTCGACAAGGAGGACATAGACACGATAATCTCCCACGGCTACGGCATAACCACCGATGAAGTCGAGCCCACCACCAACTGCGCCAAAAGCCTATTTACTGTGGATGAGCTTACCGGCATAGTCCACGCCTACGGGCTTATGCGCCCTGAGGGCCTTGACGGCATGACAGTCAAAAGTCTCAAGAAAAAATTTAAGGACAAGCATTTCGCCGCCAAATGCAACCGCGACATCATCAAGCAGGGCTTTGATATGCTCGGCTTGGAAAGCGGTGTGGTCATGCAGTGCTGCATAGACGGAATGCTTGCCCATAAAGAAGAGCTTGGTTTTTAATTTTCTACTTCATCATGCTTCCCGGGAACTTCAACGTGGCAAAGTAATCCTCCAGAGTTTCTGCCCGACGGATAAGCTCTATGCTGCCATCCTCCCTCAGAAGGAGTTCAGCGCTCCTGAGCTTGCCGTTGTAGTTGAATCCCATAGCATGACCGTGAGCTCCGGCATCATGTATGATAATCACGTCGCCGATGTCGATTTTCGGCAGTTTACGGTCGATGGCAAATTTATCGTTGTTTTCACAGAGGGAGCCCGTAACGTCGTAAAGATGATCGCAGGGCTCCTTTTCCTTACCCAAAACAGTGATGTGATGATACGCGCCATACAGAGCAGGCCGCATGAGATTTGCCATACAGGAGTCAAGGCCCACATAATCCTTGTAAGTGTGCTTCTGATGCAGCACGGTGGAAACCAGCCATCCGGCAGGTCCGGTCATAGCTCGGCCGCTCTCCATGGCTATGGCGACATCGGTAAGGCCGACAGGTCCCAGAATTTCCTGGTACACCTTCTGTATGCCCTTCCCCACGAAGTCCAGGTCAACGGGTTGCTCCTCCGGACGATATGGAACGCCTATGCCGCCCCCAAGATTCACGAATTCCGGGTGTATCCCCAGCTTTTCCTTCAATTCCGCGGCAAGCTTGAACATAATAGTCGCGGTGTATATGAAGCCCTCTGAACGCAGTTCATTGGAAATGACCATTGTATGAAGACCAAAGCGCTTTACTCCGCGCTCCTTGGCCATCCTGTAGGCCTCGAATATCTGCTCCCGAGTCAGCCCGTATTTAGCTTCCTCAGGTTTACCGATGATATCGTTGCCCTCCACAAGACTGCCGGGATTATATCTGAAGGAAAGACAGTCAGGCAGCCCCACATGCTTCTCCAAATATGGAAGATGGCTTATATCATCAAGATTGATGATTGCCCCAAGTTCCCTTGCCTTACGGAACTCATCGGCAGGGGTATCATTTGAGGTCAGCATTATCTTTTCTCCGGTAACCCCCGCGGCCTCAGAAAGATAAAGCTCCGCAATGGAACTGCAGTCCGTCCCCGCGCCCTCCTCCTTCATAATCTCAATCAATCGCGGATTTGGCGTGGCCTTTACCGCAAAGTGCTCGCGAAACTCAGGCGCCCATGAAAAGGCACGCTTCAATCTACGGATATTCTCCCGAATCGCGCGCTCATCATAAATATGGAAGGGCGTCGGATATTTCTTTATAACATCCAGTAACTTCTGCTTGGACATTGGAAAAAATTTTTCGGACATATGGATTTCTCCTATTCACAAAATGATATAAAACACGTTATTATTATAACGCTAATGTTAGGTTTTTGCCAAGGAGAAATATTCGCCTTTTCCCTATCAAAGACCGGCCACGAAAACAAATTAAAGGATTCACATGAACAACAAGGGTGATATAGAATGAAAAGTCACGGAAGCCCCTATCGCTCCAAGCTCATAGTATCTGTATGTCTAGTCTGCGCCCTTATTACTATTGCCGCGCCAAAGGCAGAGGCCTTTGAGGATACGGCAGAAAGAGCCAGGATACGTTTGGCCTGCGCGCTGGCATCAATGGCCTCATACCATGACGAGTTAAATGTCATGGTAGAAACAATGCTGCGCAAAAGTGGCTGGACCGCTGTTCAATACTACAAGGTATCCCCTGAGGCTGAGGCAAAGTATACCGTCTTCAGAACGGCTGAAAATGAAGCTTTCCCACCCATGATAATCCTGTCCTTCACCGGCACTGAAAGCAACATGGATACCTCCGTAGACGTAAGAATGCACAGAGTTCCCTTTGGCGGAAAATCACCTGAGGAATTCCGTCAAACAGCCGAACAGGAAAAGCATAATGGTGATACCCCCTTAGTGCATCAGGGCTTCAATGACTACATCACCGCGGCGCTGTTCAGCAAGCCGGTATCAGCCAAAGAAAGCCGCACCATGGGAGAATATATCGCGGATAGCCTGAAAGCCACCCCTGACGAAAAGCTATATATTACGGGCCACAGCCTGGGTGGGGCCGTTGCCGTGATTGCCGCGGCACGACTATCGGATATGGGCGTTGCCCCACATCAGCTGGAGGTTGTAACCTTCGGCGCCCCGGCAGTAGCCAATGAATCCTTTGCCAAGGCCTATGGGGATAAAATGCGAATCGAACGGGTCATAATGCAAGGAGATCCGGTCAAGTACGTATTTCAGGCCATCTCCGGCGGATATGTGCAATTTGGAGAAAAAAAATACCTGCGTCCTCTGCCTGAATCAGAGCATTTCCCACATCGTATGGTTGTCTACCTGGACAGCATTCTCAGGGATTACTACGACATCCTCCTTAAAACAGAAGCTGCCCTTCCAAAAACTGACCCGCTTACGAATCAGCCCAATATTCCCGCGAAGATTTTCGTAGCAGCCCCTATGTATGACCTCGATGATGTTTTCAAATCCTCACAGCCGTATATTGAAATGCTGCTTAAGGATGAAATCTCTTCAGAATTCGAATATACTGTATTCTCCAAAGAGGAAACCAATCTTTCAAACCTAAGTCGACTGGCAAGAGCAGCTGGCTGCGATTATGTTATGGTACAATCCCTGGAAGGAAAGCGCCAAAGGTTTTCCGAAAATGAATTCAGGCTCACCCTGTCTGAATCCATCTATGACCTTAACGGAAACCTCTTGTCTGCCTCTTCCTCCAGTACGGCCATAACAAACATGACCCCCCTTGAAGCCGCGGCTTACGTATATGAACACAACAGTGATGCCCGCGCGGATATATTCACTGCCACAAACTAGAATTCACACGTTCGCTTCATAAAAGCATCAAAAGCATGCGCATTTGGAGGATACCTGTCCAATTGCATCTGACCTCCGAACCTCACCCACCGCTTAAGCGGTCCCCCCTCCCCAGAGGGGAGGGCTAAGCTCCAGCCTTCATCGCACTATTATGCTAAATCCCATTACCTGTCAATGCCAAATAACGCTACTGAATTTGTGAAACGGACGTGCTAGAATTCAGCGTTTCCCTTGATTAAATAGGATAGTGATAGTATAATGAGTGCAAACGATTTTCAGGAAGGTGTTAAAGGATGCTCGGAGATACGCTAAGGAAAGCGCGTGAAGAACAAGGGCTTTCCCTGCATGATATAGAAAAAGGCACCAGTATTCGTACCCAGTATATTGATGCCATAGAACGCGGCGACTATTCGGCTCTTCCGGGAGATGTATATGCTAGGGGCTTTGTTCGTAATTATGCATCTTTCCTCAAGCTTGATGCCGCCGAATGCCTAATGCAATATAAGTCAGAAACTTCAAATGAACCTATTCCACATGAGCAGCACTCTGACGCTGCTGCCTCATCCGCGAAAAAGATGGGCTCTTCACCCCGGCACAACAGCAATAAGTCATTCTCATCGGGACAGAAATACAAAAGCCAGATGAATGACTCCCCCCGGAGGCAGAATTTTGCCCTTATCGGTCTCACCCTTGTCGTTATCATGGTTGGAGGATGGATCGCGTTTGGCAGTTCTTTCAGCACACCTGATTCGGTAAAGCCTGAAACCCCCAAAAATACAAAACCTGCCGCATCTGTACAAACAAATCAAAATCATCATACAGCCTACGACCCAGCGACGAGTTCTGACCATCGGACCTCTTTCCATGAATCCAATGGCGATGAAATTTCTATAGACGCGCATGTCAAAGGCAGGAGCTGGATG
Source organism: Selenomonas sp. (assembly GCA_003518745.1). GTDB lineage: Bacteria > Bacillota > Negativicutes > Selenomonadales > Selenomonadaceae > UBA9786. The sequence continues at coordinate 9,934 of DOYB01000054.1, forward strand.
CAGGTCACTGTGGATGGTGAGGTTGTCTACGAAGGAATCGCGGAGGACGGGGAAACCATGTCCTGGAAAGGCAAGCAAAGCATTGCTATCTCCGCCGGAGACGCGGGCGCTGTCAGCATTACACAAAACGGCAAGCAGCTAGGCTCCATGGGAGGCGCCGGCGAGGTAGTGGAGAAGACTTATTCGAAAAATGAACCGACAAAGCGTAATGAATGATTTCCTTCCCGTTTCACAGAAGGATGCGAAGGAACGAGGCTGGGATGAGCTTGACTTTGTTTTCGTTTCCGGAGATGCCTATGTGGATCACCCAGGCTTTGGACCGGCAATCCTATGCCGTTTGCTCGAAAAGCACGGCTATCGGGTGGGCATAATAGCCCAACCTGATTGGCGCACAAATACGGATTTCATGAAACTCGGGAAGCCAAGGCTGGCGTTTCTTGTATCTGCCGGCAATATGGACTCCCTGCTGAACAAGTTCACAGCCGCGAAACGTATGCGTCATCGGGATGCCTATTCTCCGGGAGGACGTTCTGGCTGCAGGCCTGAACGGGCCACGATAGTTTACTGCAACAGACTGAGAGAAACCTATCCCGATGTTCCAATCGTCATCGGCGGCATCGAGGCAAGTCTTCGCCGGCTTGCTCACTATGACTACTGGACTGATAGTGTCCGACGCTCGATACTTGTGGACAGTATGGCGGATCTCTTGGTGTTTGGGATGGGAGAACGGGCCCTGCTGGAAATCGCCGCGGAGCTTCATCGAGGCATTCCTGTCCGGAATATACAGGATATAGGGGGCACCTGTTACAGGGTGCCCAATTTTGATTACATCTATGACTATATCAAGCTGCCTTCCTTTGATGAGGTTCGGCGTAACAAAGAGGCTTTTTCCGAGGCCTTCAAGCTGGCCTAT
>DOYB01000017.1:0-1988 GCA_003518745.1 Selenomonas sp.
TCTTTCAGCAACACCAATAGGCAATCTTGAGGATATGACCTACAGAAGCGTGCGTATTCTCTCAGAGGTGAGCCTGATTGCTGCAGAGGATACGCGGCATACCAGGAAGCTGCTGTCCCATTACGATATCCATACCAAGCTCACCAGCTACCATGAGCACAATAAGGAAGAAAAGGGGCTGGAGCTCATACGTCATTTGCTGGACGGTGAGGATTTGGTATGCGTGAGCGACGCGGGGCTTCCGGGTATTGCGGACCCGGGCAGTCATCTCGTTGGACTGGCTATTGAGGCCGGCATAAGAGTTGTTCCGCTTCCGGGGGCAAACGCGGCTCTTTCGGCTCTGATTGCTTCAGGGCTTGATACGGTGACCTTCACTTTTGTGGGCTTCCTTCCCAAGACGGAGAAAAAGCGCGGTGAGATTCTGGCAGATATACGTCAGCACAGGGAAACACTGATTTTTTATGAAGCGCCGCATCGTTTGCCAAAGATACTGCAGGAAATTGAAGGGTGTCTTGGCGGGAAACGCCGTGCCGTTGCCGCAAGAGAGCTGACAAAATGCTTTGAGGAATTTCGCAGGGGTACATTGGCGGAGCTTTCAGAATGGTACGGAGCCCACGAACCCAGAGGGGAATTCGTACTTTTAGTGGAGGGGTTTTCCGGTGAAATGGAAACGGAGGACAGCTCTGAGGTTCCACGGGACCCGGTGGAGCTTTACAGGCATTATCTCAGTACGGGAATAAATCGCAAGGAAGCCATGCGTGAAGCGGCGAAGCAGCTTGGAATAAGCCGCAGGGCGGTGTATCAGCTGCTTGTGGAAAATGGTTTGGATGAGTAAGCGGATAGGTAGGAGCAGAGTATTGAATGGATGACTATACTTGGCGAATTAAAATGCACCAAAGGCGTCGGCGTGTCAGGCGGGAACGTTTCGCGGTCCTGATGCTTGTGGTGCTCTCTATTTGTGGGGCGATCTGGTATTTTGGACTTTACGCGCGTACTCCGGAGTATGCCGCCAAAAAGCTGGAGCAGGCTCTGGAGGAAAAGGATATCGAGACCTTCCGCAAATACGCGGCGCTGGAGCTTGTCCTGTCTGATGCCTATGATGACCTTACCGTAGACCTTTTCCACAATGACACAAGTCTTACGCCCCAGGCAAAATCCCTGTTTGAAAAATTCTATGTGCTTATCAAACCGCAGCTTGTAGGCGCCACTGAGGATGTAATCTGCAAGCGTGTGTCCGGAGGTATGTGGGTTATGCCCGAGGGCGGGGATATGCTCAAGGGACGCCAGCTCGGAATCGACTATGAGGAATTTCTGGAAAGGAGCCTGCTGAGATCCACAAGGATAAAATCCTTAGGAGAGGTAACCAAGGAAAATGGCTCAGCCAGTATCATATTGGAGGTGCTGGAGGAAAACAGTCACACGCCCTTCACGCTTGAGCTTGGCATGGAAAAGAACGACGAAGGGGACTGGCAGGTCGTAAGCATAAAGAACTACAGGACGTATCTGGAAACCGTGTCGCCGCGTATTCATCAGGAGGTCACGGAGTATGTCCAGGCCACCGCCGGCATAGTTGCGAAGTACAACGAAATCCTGCAGTCCAAGCAGTGGGATGCCACGTACATGAGCTATTCCGCTACGGGACAGCTCACCAAGGAGCAGAGGACGGGACTCGCGAACTATCTGGAGAACAGTGTGATTCCCATCGTAAAGAAAAGGCAGGAGGAATTGAATCAGATACCGGTACCGCGCGGAGCCATGTATTTGTCCAATCTCAGGAAGGAATCCACTGACCTGTCAATCCGTGTATGGCAGCATTACGTTCACGGATTGCGGGATGACAATATAGCTGAATTCAATACCGCGGAATCCCTGCTTAAGCAGATGCTTGCCACAGAGCAGCGTATAGAAGACATAATACATCGGGCGGCAGTTTCAAAGGCCATTCCCAATATGCCGTGATGATAAAAAATAGCTAGAGCGCGATTACA
>DOYB01000017.1:2106-10051 GCA_003518745.1 Selenomonas sp.
TTCTTGACTACATCTTCCTCATATTGAAAGCATTCCTTTGCGACATCGTTGCTCAGTATGAGCAGGCACAGGAGATTTGGGATAGCCATAAGGCCATTCATGGTGTCTGAAAGGTTCCAGACGATTTCTAGGGTTGTTGTGGCTCCCACAAATGTAATGAGGCAGAAGATGAATCTGTATGTGTAGATTACACGGCGTGTCTTTACCAGATATTCAAGGGATTTCTCACCGTAGTATTCCCAGCCGAGGATAGTGGAAAAGGCGAATAGGCCAAGGGAAAGGGAAACGATATATTTCGCGTATTCACCGAATACGGAGCTGAAGGCAAGAATAGTAAGCTGTGCTCCAGATACCAGCTTTCCCGTGACCGGATCTACGGTGCCAAGGGCGCCTGAGGAAGAAATGACCAGACCTGTAAGCACGCAGATAATCATGGTATCAAAGAAGGTTCCGGTCATATTCACATAGCCCTGCCTTGAAGCCGTGTCTGTGCGGGCCGCGGCAGCCGCGATAGGGGCGGAACCAAGACCTGCTTCGTTGGAAAATACCCCTCGTGCCACACCCCAGCGCATGGCTGTCAGCATGGAGGCGACTATGGAACCGCCAACGCCGCCCGCGACGGATTCAAAGGAGAAGGCCATTCGGAACATTTCAGCTACACCCGCGGGGATAGCCTCGAAGTTTACTACTATTACGATGCACGAAACCACGAAGTAAAAGGCAGCCATGCCCGGCACCACTATGCTGGAAACCTTGCCGATGCTACGTATGCCACGCATGATAATAAACAGGGACAGGAACACAAGCACGACTCCCGTCGCCCTTTCCGGTATGCCGAAGCTTGAAAGGAAAGCTGCTGAAATCGAGTTTGCCTGAGTCATATTGCCTATCCCGAAGGAGGCAAGAACAGCGAAGAGAGCGAACAGGAAGGCCATGGTACGTCCAAGGAATTTGTTTTTAATTCCGTTTTTCATAGCATACATTGGGCCGCCGGCCATTTCATCCACGCTGTTGGTTTCACGATACTTTACAGCCAGTACGGACTCAGCGTATTTGGTGGAAAGCCCAAAGGCAGCGCTGATCCACATCCAGACAAGGGCTCCCGGGCCGCCCAGCACCATAGCGGTGGCAACGCCCACGATATTTCCTGTCCCCACAGTGGCGGCCAGAGCCGTCATCAGGGACTGGAAGGGGGAGATATCCCCCGTGTGCTCGTCTTTTTTCTGCAGTATCATGCGAATGGCATAGCCCAGATTGATCCAGGGCAGAAACTTCAGGCGGAAGGTCAAAAAAATGCCCGTGCCCACCAGAAGAGCCAGCATGACGGGACCCCAAACGAAATCGTTGACGTCCGTAATCAGTTGGGAAAATTCCATAAAATGGCCTCCTTCTTCTCTTTTTCATATAACAAAAATGATACCTGATACCATAGCGAAAAGTATATAGCAAATCCGACGTATATGCAAGTTTTTGGGTTCTGCATTATGTATACATCCGTTTTTTCTTTTTTCGTTCAAAATTTCTCTGAAAATTAGCAGGAAAAATTTTTCTCATGTTGAAGTAGTGTTATTATACCTCAAATCTCCGTCAGGGAAATCATTATAATATACAGGGGGAATGTATATGCAATTTCTAAACAATCTCAAAGTAGCGTACAAGCTGACTATCATCGGGGTAGCGGCTTTCTTCGCTACGGTGTTCATCGGACTGATCGGGTATTTCGCCCTCCAGGAGGCGGGGGCGGAACTGGAGTCCATGTACCGGAAGAACGCAATGAGTCTCTACTATGTGGGACGCATCCGCTACAACCTCCGCTATTCCCAGATCCAGGCCAGCCTGCAGCCCTACACCATCGCGCCGGATCGCAAGCAGGATCGCATCACCAAGTTCGACACGGCCATTAAGGAAGCTGACGAGGCCATGGCCGATTACGAAAAAATCGTCAAGGACGATCCCGACCTTTTCGCAAAGCTGGAGAAGGCCAGGAAAGAGTTCCCCGAGTACAAGAACAATGCGACGAAGCTCATGAACATGACCGCCTATGGGGAGGGCGTGGATGAGCGCGCCCCCATGAACTACTACCAGGATCACGTCATGCCCCATTCCGTCGCCGTCAACGCTCTGTTGGCAGACATCCAGCAGGAGAGCATGGATGATGCCGAGAAGGCCATGATCCGCAGCGAGGAGGATGTCAAAGCATCCATCCGCAATATGACCTTGGTCTGCGTGGGCATCATCATCTTCCTGACCATCGTCATCTTCTTCGTCACCCAGGGCATCGTAACGCCTTTGAATCACGTCATGGAGATCTGCGGCAAGCTCCACAGGGGAGACTTCCGGGATGAACACCTCCACATTGACCGCATGGACGAGTTCGGCGATATGATGCATGTCATCGCGGATATGCGCGGCACCATCAACAAGCTCATGCGTCAGACCAGCATCACCACGGAGCAGCTGGCTGCCTCTTCCGAAGAGCTGACAGCCAGCGCCCATCAGTCCGCCCAGGCTTCCGAGCAGGTGGCTCAGTCCGTCACCAACTCCGCCAGCGCCGTTGTGGAACAGCAGCAGCAGGTGGGCGACGCCATGGATGCAATAGATCATGCGCTGACATCCATCCAGCGCCTGAACGAGACAGCCAATCTGGTTGCCCAGAACGCGGATGCCGCAAGCCAGCAGGCTGTTTCGGGCAGCAAGTCCATCGAGAGCGCGGTCAACCAGATCGTCAGCGTGGAGCGTATCGTTAACTCTTCTGCCGCAACCGTGGATAAGCTCGGTCAGCGTTCCAAAGAAATTGGCCAGATTGTAGAGACGATTTCCGGTATAGCGGAGCAGACCAACCTCCTGGCTCTCAACGCGGCCATCGAGGCAGCCCGCGCGGGCAGTCAGGGGCGCGGCTTTGCCGTTGTTGCCGATGAAGTCCGCAAGCTTGCCGAGGAATCTCAGGAAGCTGCGCAGCGCATTTCCAATTTGATCAAGGGTATTCAGACAGATACGGACGAGGCTGTAAGCTCTATGCACGAAGGCAGCGTTGCCGTTAAGGAAGGTACACGCGCCGTGGAGCAGCTCCGCGATACTTTCAACGATATCCAGGCTGCTTCTAATGACGTGACCGATCGTGCCCACGATATGTCCAGGGATTTGGATACCGTCACCAGCGATACCAATACCATCAAGGACCGTTCGAATCGCATCTCCGCCAACAGCGCGAAGGTGTCCACAGAGATGGAGAGCGTATCTGCCGCATCTCAGGAGCAGTCGGCCTCGGCGGAGGAGATTGCGTCTGCCAGTGATTCCCTCGCGAATCTGGCTCAGGACTTGCAGAATTCTCTCCAGAAGTTCCAGTTCTAAAACCTAAAATTACGGCGCGACTGTGATGAAAAGCAGTTGCGCCGTTACTGTTTTTATATGTCATGTGCCGATGTCAATGGGCGTATTGGAGGGTTGGAATCCGCATTATCCTTAGGGACTGAAGATGTCAACGGGAGCATATCCTTTATTTGTCAACCTATTTTAACAAAAGGTTGACAATTTACCCGCACTCATTTATTCTGAATGTGTCGGAGGTGTGTTTATGAAAAATTTGACAGCAAGGGAAATGGTGCTTTGCGCCCTGTTCATAGCTTTGATTACGGCAGGAACCTTTGTGCGGATTCCCATGGGCGGCGATGTCTTTACATTGCAGTTTCTGTTTACCCTGTTGGCAGGGCTTGTGCTGGGACCACGGATTGGAACCCTCGCGGTGGGAGCCTACGTCCTCCTTGGCTTGGTTGGGGCTCCGGTGTTCGCGTCCGGCGGGGGACCCGGCTATCTGCTCGAACCTACATTCGGCTATTTGCTTGGCTTTATCCTGCAAGCCTATGTCTGCGGCAAGCTATCGCGCCGCTTGCGGGTACCGCGCATTATAAATTTCTTGGGTGTTAACCTCATTGGGATGGTTATAGTGTATCTCATTGGCGTCAACTGGTTTTATCTAGTCTCAAATTATGTCCTTGAGGCTCCCGTAGCGGCATGGACTGTCATTGTCTACAGCTGCGTTCTGCAAGCTCCTCCCGATATTCTTCTGTGTGTTATCTCGGCAGGTTTGGCTTTGCGGCTTCACCATGCGGGAATCTGGTTTGGACAGGAAAACAATTCAAATGAAAGGACGGCAAGGACATAGATGGGTAAATGCTTGTTTGTCACAGGAACGGGAACAGACATCGGAAAGACCTATGTGACTGCGTTGATGGTAAAGAAGCTTCGTGCGTTGGGAAAGACTTCGGGCTACTACAAGGCAGCTCTGTCCGGCGCAGAGAGGGATTCCTCCGGGGGACTCCTGCCAGGGGATGCGGATTATGTGAGGAAGGTCGGCAACATCGGAAAAAGCGCTGTCCCCCTTGTGTCCTATGTTTATCCGGAGCCTGTTTCCCCTCATTTGGCGGCAAGACTCAATCAGCAGCCAATTTCTATGGATCGGTTGAACGCGGATTTTGCGAGAGCCAGGTCTTGCTTTGACTATCTTACCGTAGAGGGCAGTGGAGGCATTGTCTGTCCCTTGCGTTGGGACAGGGAAGAGAAGTTTTGCCTGGACGATTGGATACGGCAGCTTGGTCTTTCCGTTCTGATGGTAGCGGATTCGGGGCTTGGCACTATCAACGCTGCCGTGCTGACCGCAGAGCATTTGCAGAAAATCGGCATCCCGCTAAAGGGTATCATATTCAACCGCTTCCATTCCGGAAGCATAATGGAGAAGGACAATCTGCGCATGGTAGAAGAAATGACCGGTATCCCGGTCATTGCGAAAGTAACTGAAAACGCGACGGATTTGGAAATCGAGGCAGAAGAATTGGCAGCGCTTTATGAATGATTAGTTACTCAAAGAAACGCGGTCTTGACAGTGGAACTACGAAATGATACGGTGAGGCTGTCATATATTATCATCAAAGCAACAAAATTGAGGGAGAGCTATGAAGGACGAGCTGCATGAAAAACATGAGAAACTGAAAGAGAATTTGAGGGAAATGGGAAGCGTGGCGGTAGCTTTCTCCGGCGGGGTAGACAGCACATACCTATTGAAGGTGGCGCATGACACGCTGGGGGACAAGGCTGTCGCGCTGACAGCCGCATCCGAGTTCTTTCCTAAGCGTGAGCTGGATGAGGCTAAGGCGTTTTGCGAGTGCGAGGGGATAAGGCAAATCATCTGCGAATCGGAAGAGCTATCTATTGAAGGGCTCAGCCAAAATCCTAGGAACCGATGCTATCTCTGCAAGAAGGATTTGTTTCAAAAATTCATAAAAGTCGCGGGGGAGCAGGGGATTATTCATGTAGTCGAAGGTTCCAACATGGATGACAATGGGGACTATCGTCCGGGCCTTCAGGCCGTGGCAGAGCTTTCTGTGAAAAGCCCTTTGCGTGAAGCGGGACTCTGGAAGGAAGAAATTCGAGCATTATCAAGGGAAATGGGACTGTCCACTTGGGAAAAGCCGTCCTTTGCCTGTCTTGCCTCGCGGTTCCCCTACGGCGAAGCAATAACTAAGGACAAGCTCTCCATGGTGGAAAGGGCGGAGGATTTTCTGCTAAAGAGGGGATTCCGGCAGGTCAGGGTACGCATCCATGGGAATTTGGCGCGCATAGAGCTTTTGCCCGAGGATTTTACAAGGATTTTTGCCGATGGCCTGCGAGGGGAAATTATTCATGCCTTCAGGTCTTATGGTTTTCTATATGTCTCCTTGGATTTGGCGGGCTATCGTACCGGCAGCATGAATGAGGTTTTGGGGGACAAGTGATATGAATAATAAATTCCTAATTTTTTCATACTGCATTTTGGGTAATTGTGCGGTTTATGAAACGCCCGTGAGACGCCGAGAGAAATATGTTGAAATGGTGAACATGGTATGCTATACTGAGAGCGTAAAGTGATAGGAACGATATCCACGTGATATCGCCGCGAAAGCCCCGGCAGGATTAGCTACCCTGCCGGGGCTTTCGTTCTGCCTTCATCGGTTAGCTAGGCCGAAGAGAGGGCAGTGGCTACCTGTTGCCGAAAGAACGCAACCAGTCATAGATGAGGTTGGCTACCACGCCAGATACAACGCCTGCAACGAAAGTGATCGGAACGTCCACGCATATCACCTCCCTCCCTGCCATCTCGGGGTTGGCATGAGGTAGCGGCAACAGGAAAAGTATACCATAGCTGGGAGAACATGAGCAAGAACGCCCGCTTCAAGAAGCGGAGAGAAAACTCGTGAAATGATCATCGTCATCGTATCTGCTCATTAGCATCAAACCGCTCCATATTTAACCTGCCGTGTAGTGAAGGGGGCGCGTGGCAACGCAAAAAAGGAGGGCGGATAATTACCGCCCCCTGCTGTATTCCGTTTCAAACTGATTTTACACAGATTCTTATCCTAAGTGGAAGTTTACTCACTGAGCAGCCTGCAACGTGCTCCATGCTTCATCAGCGCGTTTCACATAGAGGTCACGTATGGATTTATTTTCGCCCAAGCCGCGTACATCCGCCTTTACGGTGAAGCCGGCCTTTGTCAGCATGGTCTTGTGAGAATCCTCTTCATCTCCGGCCATATCGTTGTTGGCGTGGTCTCCTGCGACCATCATCATGGGCATAAGAGTTACCTGCTTAATGCCGTTCTTCTTGAGCTTGGCAATGACTGTATCAAGACTGGGCCAGCCTTCTACCGTGTAGACATATACGTTCTTATAGCCCATCTCATCGATTTTTGACTGGAGCACTGAGTAATAGGCATTTGAGGGATGGGGAGTGCCGTGGGCAAGGAAGAGAATCGCTTCGTTGGCAGCGGGCTTCTTGAACTGGTTGGAGAGAGCCTTGATGAAATCCGAAACATCATCAGGCTGTTCTTCCTGTCCCTGCCAGTACATAAGGGAGGTACCAAGGGTCATCTTCTTGAACTGGTCTTTATAGTTATGGAAAACAGCTTTGTTGTACTCATATTCTACACCGGGAATGATATCCAGAGAAACCAGGGCTATCCTGGTGTAGCCCTCTGCCTTGAGCTGTTCCAGCGCCTGCTCGGGAGTAGGGTACTGGATGCCCTCGTTCTTTGCTATGCGGTCAATGATTATGTGGCTGGTAAAGGCTGTAACTACCTTCACTCCAGGATGGGCAGCCTGTATGGCATCAACGGTCGCGTTGATGGTCTTTTCACGGGTCTCCTTATAGGTAGTGCCAAAGCTCATCACAACTATGGCATCCTTGTCCTCAAGATTCTGAAGAGCCGGCGTTTCGTGCTTCAGAACGCCGACCTGTGTTGCGTGTTTCAGTGCGGGTGTAGCCATCTTAACCTCCGGATTCAGCGTGTAGGCAGCCTCTGCGGGCTGTGAGAAACCAATTACCGCGGTGCATGCCAAAGAGAGTACCATGAGCTTTTTCCAGTTTTTCATAAGGTAAGCCTCCTAAAATAAAAGAAATGAACCCCTTCCGTAGGAAAGAGCCCATGTGTAGGCACGCAAAGCCAAATCCCCTTCCTATCGGTCGCAGGTGCGGGAACGCAAAAAGAGAACGCATTCCCTATCGGTGATTGTCGAACAGGCAGTTCTCCTGGCTTAAGTTCATGGCTTTGCTGCGCCTTCCCGGGTTTCCCCAGTGACATCACTTATGCAGCATTGCTCCCTTTACAGTGGCGGGACCGCGCCGGCTCCTCCGGCTTCTCTGTTAGGTCTTTCGACACCTGTTCCAACAGTATGAAATTTTTCACTTTTCATGCTACTACGAAATTTTTCCTTTGTCAAGCTTTGAAACTCACTAAGTTCAGTATCTGCGTCAATCTCAATGGGGGGAATAAATTTGTTGAGTAATTAAGAAGGAAAAATACGCCAATTGTGCGAATTAATAGGGGAACAACGTGATATTATCTAAAAATGGGGGAGTAATATGAATAGACTCTGTAAAATTGGAGGAATGCTGGCGCTGCTTTCCCTGCCCGCA
>DOYB01000114.1:0-4039 GCA_003518745.1 Selenomonas sp.
ATTCAAAAATAAACAAACTCAAAAAGGCTGCCGATAGGAACACTCCCATCGGCAGCCTCCCGCCCTCGGGGCCGCTTTTATCGTTTGACGTGCCAATCAATTTTTAAATCTCTTTGGGATGTACCGGATCCGAAGCATCCTTCTTCCAGTTTCTCAATGGACAGTCACTCTTTGATTACAGTTTCTTGGCAAACTCTCTGATCTCACTTAGCTTTCCTTCAGACTTGTTTTCCTCGCCGCTGGCGGTAATCACACCCGCGACTTCAATATTCGCATAGGCCATGTAGGATTTGAACTGCGCGATAGCGCCATCATGCGTACCTGCTGACCCTGAGGACAGAAGAAGCGCGGCCTTTTTAGCTTTGAGCGGTTTTCCGATGCAATAGACCCTTTGAATTGCAGCTTCCATCTGTGCCGTCATGGCGAAATAATAAATCGGCGAAGCAAAAACTATAACATCTGCCTCCTTGTACGCGGGAAGGAGTTTTTCAAAATCATCCTTCTGTACGCATTTGCCCTCTCCCTTAGTGTGACAGTACTCACATCCGAGGCAGCCCCCGATTTTCATCCTGCCTACCTGATACTCTTCCACCTGATGGCCGGCCGCCTCTGCGCCCTCGCAAAAGGCCTTTACCATAGCCGACGTGTTTTCTTTTCTTGGGCTTCCGTTAAAAACTGCGATTTTCATATTTCTCCCCCTTAAAACATTACACACATTACACATCCATTACTTCTACTTCGCCATAACCATGGTAATTCCTGCAAAAAGTATTGCCACTAAATTGCAGGTTCAGCATGCCTTTCTTGATTTTCAATGTACGCTTAACTACATACTGCCTGAAAGTATGAGCCGGACGCTTACGCACAGCATCGTCAACGCAAGGATGACCAGTATCGTTTTCGACTTCGTCTTACGCGAAACCCTTGCCCCTATTTGAGCCCCGATGGCCGCACCTATACTAATGCAGATAGCAGGGATCCATACCACATGATCCAGCATGACGTGCGTGACGGTGCCACCGAGGGCCGAAACGGCAAGGATGAAGCAAGAGGTTGCCGTCGCGATATGCACCGGAAAGTCGAGAACATACACCATCATCGGCACATGTATAATTCCACCGCCGACGCCGAAGATACTGGACAGGAATCCAACCCCCATGCTGGCTGCAACACCCATTCCCCTATTATATGTAAATCCGGTGGGAAGCTCCAGCAGGTTCTCGTGCTTTGCATGCGTAGCATTCCAGTACATGAGGACAGCCATGCAGCCAATGAAGATACCGTAATACAGGTTAAGCATTCCGGTGGTGAATCTGTCCACAATCCAGGAGCCCATGAAAGCCCCCGGCAAGGTAGCCAACGCGAATGGAATCGCGGCGTGAAAAAATACCCGTTTCTGCCGGACGTATGCCCAAGCTCCGGACATGGCATTTGCAAGTACGATGAAGAGTGACGTACCGGTTATCTGGGCTGCTGTAGAAAAGTATGGATATATGCCCCCTTGGGACATGAAAAATATAAAGACCGGCACGCAGATTAGGCCGCCGCCGATACCTACCAAAGAACCAAAAACTCCAACCCCGATTCCCAGCAAAAGAAATAAAATGAATTCCAATAACAGCCGCTCCTTCCTTTGTCTACAACCAAGTTACTTAGCCAAAATTTTGTCATCTTTTCTTATCACTATAGCAACGACGCTTACTGTTTTCGTACACGCGCCTACATAATTAAGGCCTAAACATCCCCGTCTGAATAAGGGGGACTACACCGAATCCCACATGGCATCCGGCAGTTCATCCGCTATCAGTATACCGTGAATCAGTGTGAAGTAGTCCGGTAGTTTATCCTTGCGCCACTTCACCCACAGAGTCAGCAAAACGTACGCTTTCTGCCCATCCTCTCTCCAGAAAGCCCTCATCCACCATATGGAAGAGCAACTTGCGCAAGGGCTCATAATAGCCGTCTATATTCAGCAGACAAAATGGCTTTTCAATTCGTCGCAGCTTGCAAAGGGTCATTACCTCGGTAATCTCCTCCAGAGTGCCAAGCCCGCCCGGAAAGGCAATGAATGCGTCTCCAAGCTCTATCATTTTTTGCTTGCGCTCTGCCATGGTTTCCGTGACGATAAGTTCTGTAATGCCCTTATGCTGAACTTCCTCCTCCACGAAAAATCGCGGCTCCACCCCTATGACCTTTCCGCCCTCTTTTATGACAGCATCGGCCATGACTCCCATCAGCCCCATTTCACTGCCTCCATAAATGAGGGTATGGCCATTCCTGCCAATCCACTCTCCCAATTCCTGCGCGGCCTGACGAAATACCGGACGTATCCCCTCTGAAGATCCAAGATATACCGTAATATTCATATCCGCACCTCGTCAAATCAAAATCCCATTGCAATGGTCAATCTCATGCTGGATAATCTGTGCAGCGAAACCCGAAAACTTCTGCCGTTGCTTCTCGAATTCCAGCCCGTTGTATTTCACTTCTATCCAATCATGTCGAACAGTCTCCCGTTCTCCAGCAAGGGATAGACAGCCCTCGGTAGTTTTGTAGGTTCTGGCAGACTTTTTTACGATTTGGGGATTCAGCATAGCTATACAGATATCCTCGATGCGTATGGCAATTATGCATTTGCTTACGCCGATCATATTGGCAGCAAGGCCCACGCAGTGATGGGCATGGGCCTTGAGAGTATCAATCAAATCTACTGCAATCAGTAGGTCATCTCTGGTGGCTGCTTCTGATTTCACACTCAGAAATGCTTCGTCCTTTACTATGTCTCTTACCATGTTGTACACTCCAGTCAATCATATTTCACAGGTCTTCTGAAACGACTTGCAGCCCGCGTCATACTGGCTGAGAAACGCTACTTCAAGCCATCCATCTTCTTGTATATATCACCACGGGAACCAGCCATAACGGTGTTTACCACCACGATTCTGCCATTTATGACAGTATAAATAATTCGATAGCCTCCTATTCTGATACGGTAATAGCTATTTCTCTTACCCCTGATCCTTTTCACATCTACCTGCTCCGAATTGTCTCCAACCAACAATTTCGCAATAGCCGCCTTGTATTGCTCCCTGATGTCCTCGTGAACCCGGAAAAACTTTTCAGCAGCTTTGGTGTATTGTATCTCATACTCCATATCCCTGTGTCCTCAGATTGAAATCTTTTCCGAGGAGACAATCGTCAAATCATCATCAGACATCCCCTCTATTTCCGAAAGTATTTCAGCAGACTCCTCAGAAGATGCCTCCTTCACATTGTTGGTAAGTCTGTAGAAGGGGTCTTTTTTCATCTTTGCCAGATATTCCCTCACCGCTTCCCTGACCACATCTGTAAGTGTCATGTTGAAAACCGCCGCAACCTCTTTCATATCAAGGATTTCTTCCTCCGCCATCTTGAAATTCAACGCCTTTACGGCCATTTTGGGCACCTCCCATGCTTATGTTATAAATATATTATATACAGTCTTTATCGTAAAGACAATTCTATTTTCAATAATCCGGTAGTTGGATTAACCTCATCTTCGCCCATAGGACTTGGTTCGCTAAGATTTCCTAGTAATACTTAAACTTTTGCGGTATAATCTACTGTGATGTTTTGATATTGGAAGGGGAATTTGAATGTCCTTATTGGAAATAAAGAAGGCAGGAGACCCTGTCTTGAAGAAAGTATGCGCGCCTGTGGAGAAGATTGACAGGCGTCTGAGACGGACTCTTGATGATATGGCTGAGACCATGTATGCCCGGGATGGTGTAGGCATCGCCGCGCCTCAGGTGGGACTGTCCATCAGGGCTGTTGTCATAGACGTGGACAAGAAACGCTACGATCTGATAAACCCTAAAATCATCTTCAGGGAAGGCTCTGAGGTGGACACGGAAGGATGTCTTTCCGTTCCTGAAATATATGGTGAGGTGGAACGCTCAGAGCGTGTAATGGTGGAGTATCTTAACCGCTATGGCAAGCCCCAGTCACTTGAGGCAGATGGGCTGCTGGCACGCTGCATACAGCATGAGCTGGATCATCT
>DOYB01000114.1:4159-8195 GCA_003518745.1 Selenomonas sp.
AAGAAATGAAGAAATTCCGCACGATTTTCATGGGGACACCGGAATTTTCGGTGCCCTGCCTTGAGGCTCTGACAGAGTGCTGTGAGGTTATTGGCGTTATAACCCAGCCTGACAAACCAAGGGGCAGGGGACAAAGACTTCAGCCTTCTCCGGTTAAGGTCTGCGCTGAGAAGCATGGCATACCCGTCTACCAACCGGAAAAAATCAAGACTGAGGAATTCACCACCCGGCTTGAGGAAATGAAGCCCGATCTCATTGTGGTTGTGGCCTTTGGCCAGATCCTTTCCCAAAGGATACTGGATATACCGGAATATGGCTGTATCAATGTCCATGCCTCCCTGCTTCCACGCTATCGTGGCGCAGCCCCTATGCAGTGGTGCCTCATCAACGGTGAAAGCAAAACCGGTATCACGACAATGTTCATGGATGCAGGGCTTGATACAGGCGATATGCTCCTCAAGCATGAGATAGAGATTTCGGACAGCATGAATCTCTCCGAGCTTCACGATAGGATGATGACAGAGGGGGCAAAGCTTTTAACCCAGACACTGAAACAGCTTTCCGAGGGTACACTGATTCGTGAAAAGCAGGAGGATTCAGATTCCTGCTATGCCCCAATGCTCAATAAGGAGACAGGGCGAATAGACTGGAGCAAGTCTGCCTCCGAAATCCACAATCTGGTACGGGGCCTTGATTCCTGGCCCGGGGCATACACCTTCAGGAATGGAGAAAAGTATAAGATTTGGCGAACCATGGTCGAAGACGGTACCTCCGTATCACCTGCGGGAGAAATCCTTCAGGCGGATTCCCATGGACTTTTGGTATCCACCGGAAATGGCCTGCTTCGCGTACTGGAACTGCAGGCACCCGGGGGGAAAAGAATGCCCGCTGGGGACTATCTGCGGGGACATGGAATTGCGCTTCCCGCGCGTTTTGAGGATTGATGCCACATGAGTTCTTTAGCTGCGCAAAGGCCCAAGAAACGCTGGTTTCTGGGCTTATTGCTCGTTACTATCGCGCTGATCTCCACGCTGCTCTTCGGCCTTTGGAGATTGAGTTATCTGGGGCTGGAAAGCATACATGAGGGTCTTGCTCCCATAGCAGGCCTGATTTTGGCTGTGTGCATGCTGTTCATGGCGGCATGTGTCTGTAATATGGCCTTGGCAGTTCAGGGCCTGCCCTTTTTAGCAGTCATGCAAAAGGAAACTTACACATTGATCCGCTTTCTGTTTCCCATCGCGGTAAAGGTCGGACGTCTCTTTGGAAAGTCCAGAAGACAGCTGGAGGCTTCCTTCATTGCCGTTAGCAACCTGCTTTTCTCCCATAGGGGTATACGGGTGCCGGCAGACCGGCTGTTGGTGATAACCCCGCACTGCCTGCAGCTTTCCACCTGTCCTCACAAGATTACCATAGACCCCAACAACTGCAAACGCTGCGGTGGCTGCAACATAGGCGATTTGGTAAAGCTCTCGGAGGAAATGGGCTTTCACTTTTTCGTGGCCACAGGGGGAACTTTGGCAAGGAAGATAGTCAAGGAAACCCGTCCAAAGGTGGTGCTTGCCATAGCCTGCGAGCGCGACCTTATGAGCGGAATCCAGGACGTATATCCCCTTCCGGCTGTAGGAGTCCTTAATCTGCGCCCCAACGGCCCATGCTTCAACACAAAGGTGGATATGGAAGAAGTTCGGGCAGCCTTGGAGCAGGTTATTTTGCCCAAAAAGGATGACTGACAAATGAATGATGACACTGTTGCTGAATCGCGTATCCTGTATCATGGAGGCCGTCAAATAGTGGAATTTCCCGAAATACGCGTGGCCAAATACCATAAGGATTTTTATTTTGGTTTTTACTGCACCTTATTACCCGAACAGGCAAAACGATGGGCAATTCGATATACAGGAAAGGGAATCCTCAACGAATACTGCTACACTCCCGATGCCACTTTACACATGTTAGTTTTTCCGGAAATGACAGAGGAATGGCTGGACTTTATTACTGCGTGCAGGTTAGGGAAATCCCATCCATACGATATCGTGGAAGGCCCCATGGCAAATGACACAATTTTCAACTACGTGCAGAATTTCGTTGATGGACGTATATCGCGAGCAGCCTTCTGGGAGCTTGCAAAATTCAAGCATCCCACTCACCAAATCAGTTTTCATACGGCAAGAGCCTTAACAACGTTGAAATTCCTGAAAGGATATGAGGCAACAGATGAAACATGACAGTTCCTTGTTCTTCCTTTGCAGCCTTATCGAATTTATTGGACGTAAGCAGAAACGGAAGCGAAATGAGGTTGTGGAGGCTTTAGGTGAAAATTCTCTACGTCGCATTTACGGTTTTGCCGATGTACTTCATTCCGAGCCGATAGCCAAAGTAGCGTCAGAGTATATTGAGGATCGCGACATCGGAAAGGGAAGCTATGACAATGTAGCGGCATGTAAATATGATGTGCCGGATTACTGGACTATTGGAGAAGTATATGAACGCCTTATTGGAGACGTGAGGACAACTGACACAATACAGTCATTGCGCAAGATTTACGACTCATGGATCAGTGAGGCAATTTCCAACTATAATTCGGACTTCTACTACCAGCCAAGAGATTACATAGCAGAATGCTATAGGCAGGGAATGGTGCTCTGAGAAAATTAAATTCAACATCAGACAAAAGGAGAGGTACCATATTGGATAAGGCAAGAGAAGCTGCGACGCGGGTGCTGTTTGCGGTCAAGGAAAAGGGGGCCTATGGAAATGTGGCACTGGCGCAGGAGCTTCGTCGGACAGGACTCGGGGACGTGGACCGCAGGTTCTGCACTGAGCTGGTTTACGGAACCATAAAAGCCGGAGACACTGTGGACTGGATTCTCAGGCGCTATGTAAGCCGGTCCCTGAGCAAAATCGATCCCATGATTTGCGCGATTCTGCGCCTTGGCATCTACCAGCTCTTTTATCTGGATAAGGTGCCTCCTTCTGCTGCATGCAACGAATGTGTGGAGCTCGCAAAAAAATATGGAAACGCTGGGGCGGCAAAATTCGTGAATGCCGTTCTGCGCTCTGCGGCCAGAGAACCGGAAAAGGCTAAGTTTCCCGAAGGAAAGGGACACGCCACGGAACATCTGGCCCTTTCTGCATGCCATCCACAATGGCTGGTTAAAAGGTGGATAAAGGCCTTCGGCTACGATGAAACCGAAAAGCTCTGCCGCTTCAACAATGGTGAGCCAATCCTCTCAATGAGGGTCAACACCTTCCGCACAACAAGGGATAAGGTCATGGAAATGCTAAAAGGCCAAGGGGCAGAGGCAGAGGCATCGGAATGGGCACCTGAGGGGATACTATGCCGTTCCCACGGAGCACTGGACGAAATGACTCCCCTGCAGGAAGGTCTCTGCCAGGTGCAGGATGAAAGCTCAATGCTTGTGGCCCATGTGCTTGAGCCCAAACCGGGTGAATTCATAATCGACTGCTGTTCAGCCCCCGGAGGCAAAACCACCCATATAGCCGAACTTATGAAAAATGAGGGACACATAATCGCATGCGATATCTATAACCACAAGCTTGAACGGATCCGTGAGAACGTACAGCGGCTAGGGCTTTCCTGCGTAGAAGAGAGACTTCTGGATGCCAGAGAGATAGGAAAAGTATTTCCAAAACAAGCAGACCGTGTGCTGGTGGATGCGCCCTGCTCAGGCCTTGGAGTCCTCAGGAGAAAGCCAGACCTTCGATGGAATAAGAGTGAAGAGGAGCTTAAGCAGCTGCCTCCCATTCAGCAGGAAATACTTGAAAGCGCTGCTGCCGCAGTTAAGGATGGGGGCATACTGGTCTACAGCACCTGCACCATCGAAAAGGCGGAGAATCAGGATGTGGTGGAGGCATTTCTGAAGAAGCATCCTGATTTTACGCTGGAAAACACCGGTTCCTTCCTTCCATGCAAAAAGCGGAAGGAGAATATGGTACAACTCTACCCACAAAGTGATGGAACGGATGGCTTCTTCATCGCCAGAATGAAGCGGAAGTAGATTTTGCAGGTATTCGC
>DOYB01000032.1 GCA_003518745.1 Selenomonas sp.
CCGCAATACCGTAATTTCCAATAAGTGGATAGGTGAGTGTCACTATCTGGCTGCAGTAGGATGGATCCGTAAGGATTTCCTGATAGCCTGTCATACCGGTATTGAACACCACCTCACCGGTTGCCGTGCTGTCACCCAGCAGAGTCCCCATGAACTCGCTGCCGTCTTCAAGAATCAATTTTCCTTTCAAAGCATTTCCTCCGTATCATCAAGCATCGGACCTGTCCGATACCTTACCGTCCTTCATTACAATCCTGCCATCCACTATGGTCATGACAGCCTTTCCTTTGAGTTTGCGCCCTGCAAAGGGAGAATGGGTGCCACGGGTGTAAAACTCCTTGTCATCCACCGTCCACTCCAGTTCCGTGTCTATGATAGCCACATCCGCGGGGCTGCCTACGGAAAGAGTTCCCGCGTTAAGTCCGAAAACCTCTGCCGGTTCTTTGGTCATCTTGGAAATCAGAAGGGGCAGTTCAGCCCTTCCCTCATGGTAAAGGTCCGTAAGCAGAACCCCAAGAGAGGTTTCAAGCCCCGGGAAACCGCTTGAAGCGTAAATGTACTCCCTGTCCTTTTCCTCCTGGGCATGTGGCGAATGATCCGTAACTATCATATCTATGGTGCCATCAAGGAGCCCTGCCAGTACCGCGTCAGCGTCCTTCCTGCTTCTCAGCGGCGGGTTGATTTTCGTGGAAGTATCATAGGAATTCACCATTTCGTCGGTCATGGTCATGTGCTGAGGGGTTGCCTCCGCGGTTACGCGCACTCCCCGCCGCTTTGCCTCACGCACTATTTCTACTGAACGGGCTGAGCTGATATGGGCCACATGCACCCTGCCGCCGGTATATTCCGCCAGCAGCACATCCCTTGCCACGGCGATATCCTCCGCCACCGTGGGCCGTCCCTTCATACCAAGCATGGCGCTTCGATGGCCCTCATTCATTACGCCCTCCTCCACAAGGCTGGTTTCTTCCTCATGGTTTATGACAATTTTGTCAAAGGAGTGCAGATAGTCAAGTCCATTCATGAATACCTTCGCGGAGCTGTCGAAATGTCCGTCATCGGAAAAGGCCGCTACACCTGCCTCCACCATATCCCCAAGCTCCGCAAGCTCCTGACCTTTCTGTCCCTTGGTGAATGCCCCGATTATCTCCACGTGGACTATACCTACGTCCTTGGCGCGCTTCTTCATGCTCCTGACCAATGCCGCGGTATCCACCACGGGGTTTGTATTGGGCATTGTAGCGACAGTAGTGAAGCCACCTGCCGCCGCGGCCTTGGAGCCTGAGACAAAATCCTCCTTGGCCTCCTGCCCCGGCTCCCGCAGATGAACATGCATATCTATGAGTCCCGGTGCCACTATCTTGCCCGAAGCGTCGATAACCTCTGCCCCATCGGAGCTTATATACTTGCCAACGTCCTTGATTTTGCCATCCACGATTAAAAGATCGGCAACCTCATCCATACCGTTGGCGGGATCTATTATACGTCCGCCCTTAATCAGCAGCATTGCTCTTCCCTCCCGTCAATATGAGTGTCAAAAGCGCCATTCGCACTGCTACACCGTTTTGAACCTGTTCCCTGATGGCGGAATTATCACCATATGCCACATACGGTGAAATTTCCAGCCCCTTGTTCATGGGACCGGGATGGAGCACCAGCACATCCTCCTTGGCCAGCTTGAGGCGGCTGTCATTGATACCGAAAATCCTCGCATACTCGCGCATGGATGGGAAGAGTCCCGCCTTCTGCCTTTCCAGTTGTATTCTGAGCACATTTATCACATCAGCATTCTCAATGGCTTCCTCGACCCGCTCATGTACGAAAATTCCCTTTTCCTCCGCCAAGAACCTGGGAAGGAGAGTCTTAGGTCCCGCGAGATGCACCTCCATGCCCATCTTCCGCATTCCCTGGATATCTGAACGGGCCACACGGCTGTGGAGGATATCTCCCAAAATGGCGACCTTGAGCCCCTCAAGCCTTCCCTTGTGCTGCTCGATAGTGAACATATCCAGCAGCGCCTGTGATGGATGGGCATGAGCCCCGTCCCCGGCATTCACGATAACAGGAGAAACCACCTTTGAAGCGTACTCCGCCGAACCCTCGGCCTTGTGGCGCATTACGATGGCATCCACCCCCATGGCCTCCACAGTGTAAAGGGTGTCCCTAAGACTTTCTCCCTTTACGATGCTGCTTGCGCTAGCGGTGATATTCACCACATCGGCACCAAGATATTTCCCCGCCAGTTCAAAAGAAGTGCGGGTACGGGTGCTGGGCTCATAGAACAGGGTGACAATGGCCTTGCCCCTGAGCGCCGGAACCTTCTTGATATCACGATGGATTATGTTCTTCATTTCCTTGGCCGTATCCAGAACCAGCCGAATCTCTTCCGGGGAAAAATCCTCCAAGCCAAGTATATTCTTCCCTCGAAGGGACAGCCCATTTTTTCCCAAGACCACCACTCCTATTCAAAAAAAGAAAAGCTTTCTTACGCCGCAGAAGCATAAGAAAGCCAGTTCGCCCTCAATCCGCCTGCAGCTATACCAAGCTCTGCAGGCCGCGCACCCTTTCCTGGCCTCTCCGGACCAAACTTAAAAGGAATACAGTATTCGTTTCCACATATATTATCACCGAAATCAATGCATGTCAACGAAGTCCCCATCTCAAAAAGATATAATTCGACACATTTACCTACTCACCGGAGCGGGATTACTTCTCATACCCATCGGGATGCTTTTGATGCCAGTTCCATGCAGTGCCTATGACATCCTCCACATCCGTATATTGGGGCTTCCAGCTAAGGATTCTTTGGGCCTTCTCAGAGGATGCGATAAGCTGTGCCGGGTCCCCCATCCTGCGGTTTCCCATGACCACCTTGATATCTCTGCCCGTAGCCTTCTTGGCAGCCTCTATCATTTCCTTTACAGAGAAGCCCCTGCCATTGCCAAGATTGAATATATTGCTGTCGCCGCCCTTGCGAAGATAATCAAGTGCCAGCACATGGGCATCCGCCAAATCTATGACATGGATATAATCCCTGAGGCATGTTCCATCGGGGGTATCATAATCATCACCATATACCGTAATACAGGCTCTCTTTCCCAAGGGAACCTGCAGTATAAGGGGTATCAAATGGGTTTCCGGATTATGGTCCTCCCCTATGGAGCCGTCCGGGAGCGCCCCTGCCGCATTGAAGTACCGCAGGGATACATAACGGATTCTTTCTGCACGGCTGACCCACTTCATCATTTTCTCCATGATGAGCTTCGTCTCTCCGTAGGTGTTTGTGGGAATCGTGTCATCAGACTCCATAATGGGAATACGGTTGGGTTCACCATATACCGCTGCCGTTGAAGAAAACACGATCTTATCCACCCTATGGCGTTTCATTGCCTCCAAAAGCATCTGCATTCCATAAACATTGTTATTGAAGTAAAGCAGCGGCTTTTCCATGCTTTCTCCCACCAGGGAATTAGCCGCGAAATGAATTACCGCCTCAATC
>DOYB01000090.1 GCA_003518745.1 Selenomonas sp.
GGTTCGGATAGCATACGCCGCCCCCTTTTTTTTAGCCACATAATTATTTCAAGATAACAGTTTCTCAGATAATTTCCATTTATCCACAAAGTTACCCACAATTGTGGATAACTTTATAAAGATTTCCACAAACGATATGGGTGATGGGCAAGATATGAGTTGTAATACCTGTTATCATGGGAAACCTCGGGACCTGCCCAGGGAGGGAGAACAAATTCCGTTTCTTCGGAAGGAAGCTCAATTTCCGCTAGAATGAGGCCTTCGTTGTCTCCGTAGAATACATCGATTTCCCAATACTTATCCACATGCAGCTCAAGATGGCGGCGCTTGGAAATAATTGGGCCCTTGCAAAGCTTTAAAAGCTCCGCGCCGTCTGAAAACGGTATCTTATACTCGAATTCCAATCTGCTGATTCCGGAGTTCCTGCCCTTGATGGTGAGATAGGCTTGATTACCGCGGGTTCTGACACGCACGGTTCTGTCAGGATCCGTACACAGGTAGCCCTGCATAATGGCAGTACCCTCATCCTTCGGCTGCCATAATTCTCCACGTACCAGAAATTTTCGCTCGATTTCCGTGGCCATAAAAGCGCCTCCAGTATAAAATCCATAATAAAAAAGTGGAAAGACCGATGGTCTCTCCACTAGTTATTCTATAGAAATTCTTTATTCCCTACCGTCATTTAAAAAACTTTGCATAATAGCCTTGAATGAATATGCAGATGACTATCAATGGTAGTATATATGTTATGTAAAACCGCAGCCATTTTGGGAAGGATATTCCCTTTCCGGTATCAACCTCACGTATGAAATTATCCCAGCCCCATCCGTAGCGCGTGGTGCAGAAGGTCAGATATACAAGGCTGCCCAAGGGAAGGAGATTGTTGCTTACTATGAAGTCCTCCAGATCCAGTATGCAACTGCCCTTGCCCAGTGGTTCGATGAAGCTCCACTCGTTGAAACCAAGCAGGCAGGGCATGGAAAGCAGAGTGATGACGGGAATGCCCCTGGTAATGATTAACCTGCGGTCCTTTCCAAGCAGCTCGGCGAAGCAGCAGATAAGGTTCTCGAAAACGGCAATAACTGTGGATAACGCCGCGAAAACCATGAAGGTAAAGAAAATCGTGCCCCAAAAGAGCCCCATATCCATGTGGTTGAACACATTGGGAAGTGTTACGAAGAGCAGGTTAGGACCGCTGCCGGGATTGATTCCGTAACTGAAGCAGGCGGGAAAGATTATGAGGCCGGCAGTTATGGCTACGAAGGTATCCAGGGCGATTATACATATGGCCTCTCCTGTCAGGCGCTTTGACTTGCCGATGTAGCTGCCGAAGACGGCAAGGGAGCCTATGCCGATGCTGAGCGTGAAAAAGGCCTGTCCCAGCGCGGCAAAGATTACGTTTTCAGGGCCTGCTGCCATGAAGCGTTCCCAATCGGGATACAAATAGTAGCTGAGTCCCGATTCGCCTCCGGGAAGTGTGATAGAATTTATGGCCAGGAATATCATCATAAGGAGTAGGCAGGTCATCATGTACTTAGTGATCCGCTCCACTCCCTTTTGAACCCCCAGATAGCATATGCAGCCTGCTGACAGGACCACTGCTATCATGTTGCCCGCAAGGATGCCTGGACTGGCAAGGAGGTCGCCGAATATCTTTCCGATACCCGCGGCATCCAGGCCCGTAAAGCCCCCAGAGGCCATCTTGTAGAGATAGTACAGCATCCAGCCTGAAACTGTCGTGTAGAACATCATAAGCAGCATGTTTCCGGCAATTGAAACGTACTTGTGAAGGTGCCATTTCGTTCCCTTTGGCTCAAGCACATCAAAGGAATGGGCCACGCTTTTTCCACTGGCACGTCCAACGGCGAACTCTGCCAGCATTATCGGCAGCCCCAGTATGGCGAGAAAAATCAAGTATATCAGTACGAAGGAAGCTCCTCCGTATTCTCCGGTGATGAAGGGGAACCTCCATACATTGCCGAGGCCAATGGCACAGCCGGCAGACACCAGAATAAACCCTATGCGGGACGAAAAACCTCTATTATCCATTTGCAGCACTCCGTAATTTTAGAATTTAATCGCTTTGATATATGATACCGCTGAGGACATCGATACAGGAAATCTTACCGTTTGGAAGGAATGAGCCGGTATCCAGAAGGGTAATATGATTATCAAGCCTCATAGGGTAATTGCGATTCAGCTCAACGTATTCCGTTGGGGTGTGTCCCACGATAACCTCTGCACTGCCGGTGTATCCGTTGTAGAAGGCCTCGCGTATCCACAGGAGATCTTCCGCTTTTTGCTGCTCCAAGGGAATACCGGGCTTTAATCCGGCATGGCAGAAGATGTATTCCTTGCCCTCGGCAAATACGCGGTGATACAGTGGCCTTTCCTTAATGAATGTTAAAGCCTTTTTCAGGGCATCAGGGTCTTTTGCCATCCATGCGTCTATCTCACGCTGGGTCTTCATTCCGCCATTGGGAAGCCACACAGAGGCTTCGAGTCCACCCAGAAGATAGTATGCCAGCATCATGTCCTCGTGGTTACCACGGAGGGCTATGACATTGGGCTTCTCACTCATTTCAATTGCCCATCTGAGGCAGCGTACGTTTTCCGGCCCACGGTCGATGTAATCCCCCAGAAGTATGAGCAAATCCTTATCCTGATCAAAGTGAATCTTATGAAATAGGGACAGGAGCCTTGAAAAATTTCCATGCATGTCCCCAATGGCCAAAATCCTTTGGTATTCCATTTCACACACCTCTATTCTGTCACTCATCCACAGGACTTTTTCCAGGGGAAATCTTTGTTTCACAGGTTATCCACAAAAGACAAGTGGATAACTCGCGATTTTTGTGGACAAATATCCAATCAAAGACTCATGGCAGGGTCTTTAATGCCGTTTGCGGCAAAGGCCTTGGCCCTGTCTATACATGTTCCGCAGGTGCCGCAGGGGACATCGCCGCTCTCGTAGCAGCTCCAGGTAAGCTCATATGGAACCTGAAGCTCAAGCCCCGTTTTGACTACCTCTGCCTTATTCATGCCTACGAAGGGAGCCTTGAGGTGGACGAGATTGTAGCTGCCGATTTCCACAGCCCTTCCCATGGCCTCCATAAATGCTTCACTGCAATCCGCATAGGCATTTCCGGCTGCATCATCGCTGTGGGCACCTATGTAAAGCTCAGTTTCCTCATCCTCATAGATGCTCCCGGCTAAACTCGCGGCTATGGAAAGCATCAAGCCGTTTCTGAAGGGAACATAGGTGGAAACCTTCCCAATATCGTTTTCTGCCACCTGCTCCGCATAGCTCTTATGCTGGATTTCCTGTGTGGAGCCCTTCAGCAGCGAACAGTTGGAGTGTCGCAGCAGCGGTGAAATATCGAATTCATATCTGGCAACACCGTAGTATTCCGCCAACTTCCGGGCGCATTCCAGCTCCCGTTCATGCTTCTGTCCATAATAGATGGAAAGGGCGGACACATTTTCCGCGCCCAGTTGTTTTACAGCAAGAGCCAGACAAGTGGTGGAATCCACTCCGCCGCTTGAAAGTACGACTGCCTTCATATGATCACAACCTTTAAACTGTCAAAAAGTAATTATAGAAACAAAAAGCAGTGCAAAAATGCACTGCATAACTTTCCTGGTGCTCACTGAGGGACTCGAACCCCCGACCCCCTCCATGTGACGGAGATGCTCTACCAACTGAGCTAAGTGAGCAAACTAAAGGCTCTGTATACCTACAGAGCCGCAGAAATCAATATGGTGGGGTTAACAGAACTCGAATCTGTGACCTTCACGATGTCAACGTGACACTCTAACCAACTGAGCTATAACCCCACGAAATAGGCATTCGCCGTAGGACGAGTATTATTATATTCATTTTTTTTCGCTTTGTCAATGTTTTATGTAAAATCTTGTCGGAAAATGCCTTGGGTTACGTTGGGAGGCTGAATCAAGGGCAGGATTTTCCATATTGGGCAACGAATATAGTATATCTTTGAAGCGTATGGAAGGGGGAGCTGATATGGAAAAATACGATGTAGCGATAATAGGTGCCGGTCCGGCGGGAGTGTTCGCGGCATATGAGCTTGTGGAAAAAAAGCCGCGGCTGCGGATAATAGTGCTGGAGTCAGGCAAGGATATATATCACAGGGTGTGCCCTATTTCCACCGGAAAGGTCAAGAATTGCATAGGCTGCAAGCCCTGCAGCATCATGCGTGGCTTTGGCGGCGCGGGAGCTTTTTCCGACGGCAAGTACAATTTCACCACTAAATTCGGCGGATGGCTTAATGAGTATATTTCTGATGAGGAGGTCATGGAGCTCATTCGCTATGTGGATGCAATCAACGTGAAGCATGGCGCGCCCACGCGTGTATTCAGCACTGAAAATTCCAATCTTGGACAGATCGCGCTGCAGCATGATCTTCATCTGCTGGATGCCAGTGTCAGGCATCTTGGGACGGAAAACAATCTGAAAATGCTTGAGCGCACCTATGAATACTTGAAGGATAAGGTGGAATTCAGGTTTGAGTGCCCTGTAGGAAGGATTGAGTCCGACGGGGCGGGAACAAATGAGCTGGAGCTTGAGACAGGAGAGAGGATATCCGCGGAATTCCTGATCGCGGCTCCGGGACGGGCCGGCGCGGAGTGGTTCTCCAATGAGTGCCTGAGGCTTGGGGTAGAGCAGGAAAACAACAGGGTTGACGTTGGTGTGCGGGTGGAGGTGCCGGATACCATCTGGAATCATATTACCAGTGAAGTATATGAAGCAAAGCTGGTGTACAGGACAAAGCGTTACGGGGACTTCGTCCGTACCTTCTGCATGAATCCACATGGACACGTGGTAATGGAAAACACCGATGGCATTGTTACGGTAAACGGTCACTCTTACAGTGATCCAAAACTCCAGAGCCATAATACCAACTTCGCGCTTTTGGTGAGCAACAGGTTTACTGAGCCATTCAAGGAACCCCATAAGTACGGAAAGCGAATCGCCTCCTTCTCAAATATGCTTGGGGGCGGGATTATAGTGCAGCGCTATGGGGATCTTTTCAAGGGAAGGAGAACCAATTACCATCGAATGAGCAAGAGCTTTACAAAGCCTACATTGGCTGCTACTCCGGGGGATTTGTCACTGGTACTGCCCAAAAGGCACTTGGACAATATAATAGAGATGATTCAGGCCCTGAACTATGTGGCACCCGGCATGACCAATGATGACACACTGCTATACGGGGTTGAGGTGAAATTCTACAGTTCACGGGTGGTGCTGTCTAACCGGCTTGAGACAAAACTGAAGAATGTATTTGCCGCGGGAGATGGCGCGGGTGTTACCCGCGGACTTTCCCAGGCAGGTGCCAGCGGGGTTTACGTGGCCAGGACAATACTTGAGCGTTTGGGTTAGATTTCCTGCCGCGTAAAGAATTTGACAGAGCGTAGTGAGCGTTGATTTGTATACTTTACAAAAAAGTGGATTTTTGATTTCAATTCTGCTATTATGTTACGGTATGCTTTATTGGGTATAGATTCTATACCGAAATAGAATAACACCTCAGTGGGAGTGAATGTAATGGAGTCGAAATTCACGATCAAAACAGAGCGGTGCAAGGGCTGCGGCATTTGCGTCGCGTTCTGTCCGAAAAAAGTGCTGGGGCTTGACAAGCTCGGCAAGATACAGGTAGTAAATGGAGAGGCGTGCATTGCCTGCGGGCAGTGTGAGATGCGTTGTCCTGATTACGCCATTTTCGTAGATAAGGTGGTGGGAGAATGAAGACGGCAAGATTGATGCAGGGAAACGAGGCGGTGGCCGAAGGTGCTCTGGCAGCCGGTGTACGCTTCTTCGGAGGATATCCCATCACTCCATCCACGGAGATTGCTGAGGGTATGGCAAAGATGCTTCCCGCTGTTGGAGGTACCTTTGTTCAGATGGAAGATGAGATTGCCAGTATGGGTGTTGTGCTTGGCGCGTCCCTGGCAGGCAAGAAGTCCCTCACTGCTTCCTCCGGCCCCGGCATAAGCTTGAAGCAGGAGCTTATAGGCTATGCCGCTGCCGCTGAGATTCCGGTGGTAGTGGTCAATGTCCAGAGGGTTGGTCCTTCCACCGGCCAGCCTACAGCTCCCTCCCAGGGGGATGTCATGCAGGCCCGTTGGGGTACCCACGGAGATCATCCCATGATAGCGCTTTCGCCCTGGAGTGTAAGGGAAGCCTTCGATTTGGCGGTGAAATGCGTGAACTATTCTGAGAGGTTCCGTACGCCTGTAATCCTCTTAATGGATGAGATCGTGGGACATCTAAGGGAAAGGGTGGAGCTGCCGGAGACTGATGAGCTTGAAATATATCCGCGCAGGAAGCCGGAGTGCAGCCGCGAAGAGGGCTACCAGCCCTACCGTCCGGCGGAGGATTTGGTGCCAAACACCGCTGATTTCGGCAAGGGATACCATATCCATGTAACAGGACTTATCCATGATGAAACCGGTTTCCCTGTTGGAAATCCAAAGGTGACTGAGGAGGCGATACGCCGCCTGCACCAGAAGGTGGAAATTGCCCGGGATGAAATAACTCACGTGGAGTCATATTTCATGGAGGACGCGGAATATGCTGTCGTTGCCTACGGCGGCACTGCCAGAACGGCCTATGAGGCTGTTCAGAATGCCCGCGCAAAGGGTGTAAAGGTGGGCTTGCTGAGGCTTGTTACCATTTGGCCCTTCGCGGATAAGGAAGTCCGCCGGCTTGCGGAAAAG
This sequence comes from Selenomonas sp., assembly GCA_003518745.1. Lineage (GTDB taxonomy): Bacteria > Bacillota > Negativicutes > Selenomonadales > Selenomonadaceae > UBA9786. The sequence continues at coordinate 6,742 of DOYB01000090.1, forward strand.
GTCAAGGGCATGCTGGTTACAGAACTGAATTATGGGCAGCTTGTCCGGGAGGTTGAGCGCGCCGCAAATGGTGCCTGCAGGGTTGAGTTCCTTGGCAAGTACAATATGCAGATTTTTGAGCCCGAGGAGATTGAAGAGGGCATTGATAAAATGGTGGCAGGAGGTGAGCAGTGATGGAACGGAGCTATGAAACATATTTTCGTCAGAATCGGCTGCCTCATCTCTGGTGTCCGGGCTGCGGAAACGGAATCGTAATGAAGGCCATTGTCCAGGCTATTGAGAAAAAGCCGGGACTGAATCAGGACAATACGGTAATCGTGTCCGGTATAGGGTGCTCCTCCAGGGCCTCGGGATACATGGATTTCGATACTCTTCATACGGCTCATGGACGCGCCATTCCCTTTGCGACGGGTATAAAGCTGGCAAATCCTGAGCTGAATGTCATAGTGATTACGGGAGATGGAGATTGCACGGCGATAGGAGGCAATCACTTCATCCACGGATGCCGCAGAAATGTGGATCTGACGGTGGTGCTGTTCAACAACAATATCTACGGCATGACAGGGGGACAGGCCTCCCCCATGACACCGATGGGCAGACGGGCAACCACCGCGCCCTATGGTTCTGTGGATCGTCCCTTTGACGCCTGTCATCTGGCAATTGCGGCAGGCGCTACCTATGTGGCACGTTCCACCGCGTTCCACGTGACACACTTGACCACCATGATTGCCGATGGCCTCGACAATAAGGGCTTTTCCTTCATTGAGGCTCTGGTACAGTGTCCTACTGCTTACGGGCGCAGGAACAAAATGGGTTCTCCCGCGGAAATGATGGCTTGGATGCGGGACCACAGCGTAATGTCCACTGCTTGGGATAAACTTCCTGAGGACAAGCGCGTGGACGATAGGTTCCCCATCGGTCTGCTGCACCGCTCTGAGGCCATGGATTATGACCATGCCTATAAACAGGTGATTGAGCTTGCGGGAGGTGCGGGAAAATGAGAAAACAGCTTCGTTTGTCAGGTTCCGGCGGACAGGGTGTGATTACGGCGGCCATAATCCTCGCGGAGGCGGCGGTTATGGAAGGCAAGGAGGCTGTGCAGTCCCAGTCCTATGGTCCCGAAGCCAGGGGCGGTGCCTCGAAGTCAGAGGTCATAATAGATGACAGTCCCATATTCCATCCCCACGTCAAGAGACCGGGGCTGGTGCTGGCAATGACACAGAAGTCGGCGGACAAGTACTACAAAGATTTGTCAGAGGACGGAATTCTTGTATTGGATGACGACCTTGTTCCGAATACGCCGGACTTTCCCAATGTCATCAGGATTCCAATAACCCAGCTTGCCGTTGAAAAGGTAGGAAAGGCTCTATTTGCCAATATCGTGGCGCTTGGGGCGGTTACCCATATAACGGGTGTTGTGGAGTTTGATACCGTAAAGAAAGCGGTTTCTAATCGTGTACCTCCGCAAACTGTCGAGCAGAATATGAAGGCTCTGCAGGTTGGATGGGACGCGGTAGATAAATAATAATAAAAAAGATGGGCATGAAGTCTGCAAGCACTTCATGCCCATCGTCTATTTGATTCAATTATCCTCAGATTCTTCCTCGTATTGCTCCAGATCATAGGCAAGTCCTGTAAGGGCGCGTTTTGCCACGGCAATCGGACAGTCCCGGGAGCATATGGGGCAATGTCCACAGCAGGCCTCGACAGACTGTATGGCCGTCCTGACTTTTTCAAGCTGCATCATTATCAATCATCCTGTTCCACTGTCATGTCCTTATGATTTACTATGAAAATCCAAGAAATCAAGCCCAAAGGGCGTAGATTGATTGGCTAATTTTCATGCAAGGGCTCCATGCAAAACACCGTTTTGCATGGAGCTTACTGCATTATACTGCAATTCCTCCGTGAAAGCCAGTATGTCTGCTGAATGTGTATTTGTGGCGATGAGGTATCAGGCGGGACCTATGACAGCCATTTTTCCGCTGGCTTCGGCAGCGATGGTTCCGTCGGGAAGCGAAATCTCAGCCTTCATGCTGACGAAGCTGCCCTTTCGCGATTCCTCCCAACTGGTCAGGGTCAGCATTTCTCCGATGGGGGCAGGTTTCCTGTAGCGTACATCCAGTCTTGCGGTAACGGCTTGCTGCCCCAGTTCTTTGTTGAGATAGCTGGCCATTGCCTCATCCAGCATTGTGGTGAGTATGCCGCCGTGAACTATCCCATCATAGCCTTGATATTCCTTGGGAAGAAGCTTGGTAGTTGTGTATTTCCCATTCTGCATCTTGAATTCAAGCTTTAGTCCAATGGGGTTGTCCTTTCCACAGGCGAAACAATAATTGTCATTTGCGGACATAAATAAAACTCCTTTTATTTCGCATTAAATATTAAATAGTGAAAGAAATATATAATTTTTATAGATACAAATATAAAAGCCTTAAAGCGGTTTTAATCAGACTTGAATAATTTATAGATATACATCGAAATAATAGCGTAAATGATTGTATGACTCTGTTTCCACTACATTTTCGACATGAATTTTTAAAACCCTGCTTCTTTGAAGCTAGGATATTAGTATTTTACGGCAGGAAATTTTCATTTGTGGCAGAAAGTATATGACACTCTTCCCTGTTCCGTAGGAGGGATTTTTAATGCGTCCATTGCCTGCGGTGCAGTCAAATGCAATGTTTCCATGAGATTGAGTTTTCCCGTTTCATCGTCCAAGGCCAAAGAAATCTTCGATGTGTACTCTGCTGCGGTGGTCTGCGCGGAAAGCCAGCCTTCATAGTACCGCTTGATGTTCCCGTACAGGTCTGCAAGGAGGGGACCGTTCCACTTGTTGGGATTCTTCCCGTCATTGAATTTTGTTCCAAAAAACTTTTCAATGACATTGAGCTGTCGCGCGTCAATATAGCTCCCCCTGCTGGTTTTGTCGTCCGTATTGCCAGCCATAGCGCGGTCTATGACGAGTAAGCCCTGGTTTTTCCCGATCCATGCGGTCTGTTCCGCAAAGCCGTCGCCGTCATAATCGAAATTGGCGAAGCTTGCTTCCAGTGCTCGTGAACCGCCATCCTTTTTCAAGTTCAAGACAACAGGGTCTACATGCTCTGAATCACGTAGTTTGAAAGGCCACCAAGGCGGAATGTGTTTATGTTCGTCGTCATCATCGTCGTCATCGTCGTCATCGTCGTCATCGTCATCATCGTCATCATC
>DOYB01000170.1 GCA_003518745.1 Selenomonas sp.
GGCTTCCTGTTCCGTGGTTTCCTTTCTTTCTCCGGCTTTTACTGTACTTCTCCCTGTTCGTACAGTTTTTTTCGCCTCGGTCTCAGTCTTTTTCACCGCTGTCCTCCTACGTACTGCCGGGCGAACAGCTTCAGTCTGAGCTGGCTCAGAAGCAGGGGCCGCAGCCTTCTCCGCCGTAACATCGGCAACCTCATCCGTTGTCAGTTCAGTAAGCATATCCCTGTATTTCTGAAGTTTCTTTGTGAATTTCTCTATCTTTTTTTGGCATTTTTCAATTTTTTTCTGTTTCTTATCCCTCATACACAAACACTCCTTAATAACGGCTATACTCGTAAGTACATCGCGGCAGACCCTTACGATTATACCTTAATTGCTACGAATCATTTCTTCGACATAATAACCGGAAATCCTGCTTATTTTGCGAGATATTAGGATAATTCAATATTTTCATGAAAAGTTGAATCAGCTACCGCGATATATGGTCACCGCGGCTGATAACGATTCTATAGCCTGTTGTCTCCACACGGGCGGCAAGACAACGTACACACTCGGCGGCCTCCTCACCTGTACATATTTTATTGTCATACAGAGCATACTTCCGGCGCACATCCGTAGGTGAAAGGTTTGGCATCAGCACATTAGCGCCGGCCATCAGGCCTTTTTCCCTCCCCTTGGGATCGATGGTGCCGAGGGCGGTGGTAGCAGGAAGCAGCACATTAGGCAAAAGCAGTCGAATAATGGACAGAAGTCTTAAAGTCATGGCCGCGGTACCCGCCTTTTCCTGTCCAAAGGGAGTATCATGCTGTGGAATGAATGGGCCTATCCCCACCATTTCAGGCTGGAATTCCTGCAGCATACGCAAGTCTTTTATTATATGCTCCGTCCTTTGTCCCGGAGAACCGACCATCATCCCACAGCCCACCTGATAGCCGATAGATTTCAAATCCCGCAGGCATTGCAACCGGTGACTGTGTGACATCTCGCCGGGATGAAGCTGTTCATAGTGAGATTTATCCGCCGTTTCATGCCGCAATAAATAGCGGTCCGCGCCGGCCTCAAACAATTTTATGAAGCTGCTCTTTTCACGTTCACCAATGGAAAGCGTTACGGCGCAATCGGAATGACGTCTTTTTATATCCCTTATAAGCCCGCAAAGACGTTCATCGGTAAAATAGGCATCTTCCCCCCCTTGCAGGACAAATGTCCGGAAACCAAGCTGATAGCCCGAGTCACAGCAGGACAGAATCTGCTCAGCACTAAGCCTGTAACGCATGGCACTTTTATTATCCCGTCGGATGCCGCAGTAATAACAATTATTGCGGCAGTGATTGGTAAATTCGATCAGCCCTCGAATATAGACATCTTTGCCATAATACTTTTCACGTACCTGACGGGCACATTGCGCAAGGTAAGCCTCATCGTTGTCAGAAGCTGTCTCAAGCAGCGCAGCGAACTCCTCATCTGACAGATCACGCCTCCGCGCCAGTCTGTTGATTATCGATTCCATGTAGAGCACTCCCAGATTTGTTTTGTGACCGCGTTATTCAGCCTCAATAGCATATAAGAAATTCCACTTTTACTGGCTTCATTCTACCATAATATGATGGAATATTCCATAAAAGATAGTCATAAAGGAGGGTAACGTGCAATATTGACAGCATGTTTCCCCAAAGCCAAAATGGCACGCTGAACGCATCAGTCGTGCCATTTTCATTGAATCAAATCAAACCGCTTCGGTTATTTGCGCCGCATATACTCAGTCAAACTCATAAGGTGGCGCTACCTTGTGGTAATGGGTGTGGAGAAGCTCATGTGCTTTCTCACTCAGCGGCTCCCCAAGGAAATCTTTGTAGAGAGTAATTATATCCGGATTCTCATGGGACTTCCTAAGGGGCAGGCTCTTGTCAAGCTTATAGAGCGCCTCGATTCTCTTCTTCCTTATCTCATTGGTAGTTCCGATGGGCTGTCCGCCTCCGCCTATGCAGCCTCCGGGACAGGCCATGATTTCAATGAAGTCGTAGGGAGATTCTCCCTTTTGTACCTGCTCCATCACAACTCTGGCGTTTTTCAGTGTGTGGACTATGGCCACCTTAACCTTGCGGGTTCCAAGGTCCACTTCCGCTTCTTTTATGCCCTTGAAGCCGCGAACATCTTCAAACTCAAGTTTTGGAAGTGTCTTTCCTGTAAACTTCTCATAGACCGTCCTGAGGGCTGCTTCCATGACTCCGCCTGTAACACCGAAAATGGCCGCGGCCCCGCTTCCGGTGCCGAGAGGACTGTCAAAATCACTCTCCGGAAGCTGCTTGAAGGTAATGCCCACATACTTGATAAGCTTGATAAGCTCCCTTGTGGTCAGGACAATATCAACATCCGGGACGCCGTTCCTGCCCATCTCCGGACGTGATGCCTCATACTTTTTGGCTGTGCAGGGCATTATGGAAACGGTGACTATATCCTTCACGTCAATTCCGGCCTTTTCCGGATAGTAGGTCTTCGCGATAGCGCCGAACATGCTCATTGGCGACTTCGCCGAAGAAAGATGCTTCGTGAAATCCCCGAACCTCTTCTCCATGAAGTTGACCCAGCCTGGGCTGCAGGATGTAATCATGGGGAGCACTCCCCCATTCTGCAGTCTGCTGAGGAATTCGGAGCCTTCCTCCATAATCGTGAGATCAGCGCCGAAGTTGGTATCGAATACCTTGTCAAAGCCCAAGAGGCGCAAAGCCGTAACCATCTGCCCCGTTACAATCTCACCCGGCTCCATGCCGAAGGCATCTCCCAAGGCTACACGGACAGAGGGTGCCACCTGCACGATGACATGCTTCTTGGGATCCTGAAGGGCATCCAGCACCGCATCCGTATCGTCCTTTTCCACAATAGCGCCCGTCGGGCATACAAGGCTGCACTGTCCGCAGAGAACACAGTCCGTCGTCTCCATGGGCTTCTTGAAGGCCGTTGTGACAATGATATCACTGGATCTGCCGGCGTAGGTAAGAGCCTCTATTCCCTGCACGTCCTTGCAGGCACGTACGCATCGGCCGCAACGGATACATTTTGAAGGATCCCTCACTATGCTTGGGTTCGTGCTGATCCTTGGCTCAGGTTTCACAACATTGGGGAGATTTGAATGGAGAATATTGAAACGGCTGCAGAGTCTCTGAAGGTCGCAGTTCTGGTTTCTGGCGCAGTTCAAGCAATCCTGATTGTGGTTGGCCAGCATCAGCTGAAGGATAGCAACCTGAGTATCCCTTACTATGGGAGTATCAGTGTGAACTTCCATGCCTTCCCAAACCTCTGTTGAGCAGGCTGCCAACAGGCGGCGCTTGCCGGTGACCTCCACGGAACAAAGACGGCAGCGGGCCTTGGCCCTTTGATCCTCATGGTAGCAGAGATGCGGGATATCAATGCCTATCTTGGCCGCGGCCTGCATGACCTTCGTTCCCTTGGGAACCTCCACAGGGATATTGTTTATCGTAAGATGTACCATCTGCTCATTGGCTTTCGTTTCTGTCATTTACTTCGCACCCCCTGCTTGGAAAACTTCCGGGAAAACCCGCATAGCGGACATCAATGTGTTCTGTGCTGTTTCTCCCAATCCGCAGAGGGAGGACATGGACATGACACGGGCTATCTTTTCCATAACGCGCAAATCCTCCTCGGTGGCCTTTCCTTCGGCCATCTTATCGAGAATTATCTTGATATGAAGATTGCCTTCACGGCAGGGTGTGCACTGTCCGCAGCTTTCCTCTGAGAAGAAATCCTGATTCATTCTGAGGAAATCCAAAACGCTGGTGCGCTCGTCAATCACAAGGATACCGCCGGAACCCACCATGACACCGGCTTCCCTGAGCGCCTCATAGGTGTAGGGAGTGTCCAGAATCGACGCGTCCGCGATTTTTCCCGAAGCTCCGCCAAACTGGATGAGACGGATTCCATTATTGTGCTGTACGCCTCCTGCCAGATCGTATATGATTTCCCTTACAGTTGTGCCAAAGGGAATTTCAAAAACCCCCGGCCGGTTCACGTTGCCGGCTACGCTCACCATCTTGGTGCCGATGGAGTTGCCGCTGCCGCAGGATGCGTATTCTCCCTTTTCATCCAAAAGAAGATGTGGAACTATGGAGAAGCTTTCCACATTGTTAAGGCATGTGGGACGCGCAAAGGCTCCGCTCACCTTTATAAAGGGCGGCTTCATCCTCGGACGCCCTGCCTTGCCCTCGATGGAGCGGATAAGGGCTGTGCCTTCTCCGCAGACATAGGCGCCGGCTCCGGAATAGAGTTTGATATCGAAGTCAAAGCCCTTCCCCAGAATGTTCTTCCCAAGTAAGCCCTTTTCCCTGCACTGGCGCATGGCATCAAGAAGCAAAGGCCTGTAACAGGCATATTCGCCCCTCATATATATGAAACCTTCAACGGCTCCCACCACATAAGCGCCAATAATCATGGCCTCAAGGAGATTGAAGGGATCGTTCTTGATCAATTCTCTGTCTTTAAAGGTAGTTGTCTCGCCTTCGTCCGCGTTACAAATCAGGAGTTTATTGTCTCCCTTTACGTCCCTTGCCTGAGACCATTTCCGTCCCATGTCGTACTCAGCACCGCCACGCCCTTTCACTTTGACAGAAGCTATGAGGTCCGAGATAGCCGTAGGCTCCATGGTTACAGCCTTTTTAAGAGCGTCAAAACCGCCTATAGACATATATGAGTCAATAGAAGACGTATCATACTTTCCAAAATTTTTCGTAAGGAACTTTATATCTCGCACTGCAGTCACCTCCTATTGTAATGAGCGCAGCAGCGCTTCGATCTTTTCACGGCTGTCGAGGTGGTCATAAACCTTTCCGTTTATACGCACGGCAGGCGCCCGGTCGCATGCCCCATAGCAGCTTGTGGTCTCAATGGTGAACCGCCCGTCATATGTGGTTTCGCCCAGCTTGATATCCAAAAGCTCCTCCAGTATCTCCAGCATCTGCACCGTATTTACGGCGTTCACCCGGCACGAGGGAGAATTACAGACCTGAATCGGATATTTTGCCCTTGGTTTGTCCGATAGCTGACCATAGAAGGTAATACAGTCAAAAATACGGGCAACCGGTATCTCCAGCTTCTTGGCCAGATAATAAGCCACAGGCTCCGGAACATAATGCTTCTCGTTAAGATCCTGTACTTCCATCAAAATATTGACAATCTGAGTATAATCATGCTCATGAGCGTCAAGTATACAATCGATTTTCTCACGAAGTTCCTGCGAAAGCGGGTATTCCTTCGTCATCGCAGCCAGCATAAAATGCACCTCCTAAACTCCGTGCAAAACGGTGTTTTGCACTACGCCCTTACACGAAATCTAACCGATTCTGCGCCCTATCGGGCTTGACTCGCTAAGATTTTGTTGTAAAAATACACACTACAGCGCCGATACACTTGGACTCAATAGTCCAGAAAAGGGAGGAAACACTCCCGCGCCCAGTTAGACAGGCATCGAGTTGAGCTTCCCCCCCATAAAACTTAAGTCATATTATCAGCAGGTATGGCAGGCATCATAGATACCGGCCTTCTTCAGTGTTTCCACAACGGTTTCACCGATATGAGCCACAGTATCAGCCACTTCGATACCAACGGAGTTCAAAGCCTTGATCTTGTCGGCGGCAGTTCCCTTACCTCCGGAGATTATAGCACCCGCATGGCCCATGCGTTTGCCGGGAGGCGCCTGACGGCCCGCGATGAAGGCAGTGACCGGTTTGTCAGGCATGTTCTCCTTAATCCATTTTGCGGCATCTTCCTCAGCGGTACCGCCGATTTCACCAATCATGAGAACGGCCTTGGTTTCAGGATCATTCTTGAAGAGTTCAAGAGCATCAATGAAATCTGTACCCTTGACAGGATCTCCGCCGATACCAACGGCAGTCGTAATGCCGATGCCGGCATTCATAAGCTGGAAGGCAGCCTCATAGGTGAGGGTTCCGGAGCGGGAAACAAGTCCAACATGACCCTTCTTCTGGATATTGCCGGGGATTATGCCCAGCTTAGCTTCATCGGTGGTGAGAATGCCCGGGCAGTTGGGGCCGATGAGACGTGTCTTTTTGCCTTCCATATAGCGGCGTACCTTCACCATATCCTCAACCGGAATATGCTCGGTGATGCAAACCACCAAATCCAATCCCGCGTCTACGCCCTCCAGGATGGAATCCGCGGCGAAACGAGCCGGCACATAGATAACGGATGCTGTAGCACCTGTAGCCTTGACCGCGTCCGCAACGGTGTTGAATACGGGAACACCCTCTACGACCTGTCCTGCCTTGCCCGGCGTAACGCCGCCCACGATTTTCGTTCCGTAGGCAAGCATCTGCTTCGTATGGAATGTAGCCTGCTTACCAGTGATTCCCTGAACAATGACCTTCGTGTCTTTATTTACTAAAATTCCCATTGCTTACCGGCCTCCTCAAGCTTTTTCTGCTGCCTTAACACGCTTTACGATTTCCTCGGCACCGCCCTCCATGGTAGGAGCCATGATGACGTTCTCTATGGGAGAATCCTTCAGAATCTGACGACCCTGCTCCACATTGGTACCCTCCAGACGAACCACTACCGGCACCGGCAGAGATTTGCCGTCCTTGGAGATTATCTTTGCGGCCTCAAGAATTCCCTGAGCAACCAAATCACAACGATTGATACCGCCGAAAATGTTCACGAAAATACCCTTTGCCTGTCCGCCGTCCAGCATAATCTGGAAAGCCTCCGCAATCTTTTCGGGAGAGGAATCTCCGCCCACATCCAGGAAGTTCGCGGGCTCGCCGCCATAGTGCTTTATGATGTCAACGGTCGCCATCGCAAGTCCCGCTCCGTTAACCATGCAAGCTACATCGCCGCCAAGATTTACGTAGTTGAGTTCTGCCTTTGCTGCCCAGCGCTCTTTGGGATCTTCTTCGGTTTCATCACGAAGCTCTTCAATATCAGGATGACGGAAAAGCGCGCTGTCATCAAAGTTCAGTTTCGCATCCAACGCGATTACATCATCCTCTTCAGTTACCACCAGAGGATTGATTTCAGCAAGAGAGCAGTCCTTTCCGACGAATGCGTTGTAGAGGCAGCCCATGAGCTTCGTAACCTTGCGGATGGTTGCCTGGGGGAAATTCATGTTATAGGCCATGCGGGTTGCCTGGAAGGATGCAAGGCCAATAGCGGGATCGATGTATTCCTTGAAGATCTTGTCCGGCATCTCTGCGGCAACCTTCTCAATTTCCATGCCGCCTTCCTCGGAGCCCATCATAACCACACGGGCAGTCTGACGGTCGATAACAAAGGAAAGATAATACTCCTTCTTGATGTTGGAGCCCTCCTCGATTAAGAGACGGCCAACCTTTTTCCCCTCGGGACCGGTCTGATGCGTAACAAGCGTCTTTCCAAGAAGCTCCGTCGCATATGCCTTAACCTCATCAATGGACTTAGCAAGCTTAACACCGCCGGCCTTTCCGCGGCCACCGGCGTGAATCTGGGCCTTTACCACCATGACCTTCGAGCCAAGTTCCTTGGCTGCGGCCACCGCTTCATCCACAGTGGTAATGCCGCCCTTGCCGTTCGGCACGTTAACACCGTAGGATTTCAACACCTGCTTGCTTTGATACTCATGGATGTTCATAAATACGCCTCCCAGTAATAACCTTCTATATAGAATTTAACGACTAAACTGTTTCAAGATAGGCCGCCATGTTAGCCGCGACTTCCTTGGCTGCCTTTGCCGCCAGAACCACGTTCCGCGGCCCTGTGACCACATCCCCCGCTGAAAAGATGCCGGGGCGGCTGGTCTGTCCTTTTTCATCAACCTCCACCAAACCGCGCTCTGTCACAGCCAGCCCTGAGGTGGTGCTCACCAGCTTATCCTTAGGTCCCTGGCTCACCGCGATTATCGTACTATCTGCTTCAAAGAGAGTCGGCCCTGATTCCCCTGTGACATTGCCATTTTCATCATAGCTCTTCTGGATGAAGACAGGCCCCTCGTCTGTAATCTCATGGGCAGAAACGCCGTAGACAAAATCTACACCATCCGCCATGGCATATTCAATCTCCCTGTGGCTGGCCGAGGCTTCAGTCCCACGCACATACACCGTAACGAATCTGCTGCCCTCCCGCAGAGCGGTACGAGCCGCATCCATAGCGGAATTGCCAGCGCCTATAACAGCCACCGAATCCCCGAGCTGATACGCATCGGGATTTTGGAGGTAATCGATAGCGTAATGGACATTTCCCAATGACTCTCCCGGCACGCCAAGGCGTCTGGCCCTGAGGGTACCTGAGCCTATGAAGATTGCCTTGTAACCATCGCTGAAGAGATCATCCAAATGGAGAGCGCCGCCGATGGTTGTATTTGGGCGAATATGCACTCCCAGTTTCCTGAGCATCTTCTCATATCGATCCAGCAGCGTCCTCGGCAGCCTGAAGCTCGGAATACCGTAGCGCATGGTACCCCCGAGAAGATCCTTCCTCTCGAATATTGTCACATCATATCCGCGCATGGCCATATCCACCGCGACACTGAGACCTGCGGGGCCGCTGCCCACTACAGCCACTTTTTTCCCCTTTGGAGGTTCCTTCTTCAACTCAAGCTTTTCAAAGAACGCATCGGAAATATAGTGCTCTATGCTTGAAATCTGAACAGCGTTTCCGGATTTGGCCCGCACGCAGTTTCCCTCGCATTGGTGCTCATGGTCGCAGACCAGAGAGCAGAAAATACTGACCGGGTTGTTCTCAAAGAGCATGGAAGCCGCTTCCTGGCCTTTTCCCTCCCGAAACAATCTTATCATTTCAGGGATATGTGTGCCAATCGGACAACCCGACATCTGACACGCGGGCTTCTTGCACTGCAAGCATCGTTTGGCTTCATTAACAACATGAACCGCCATCCTTCTCTCATCCTTCCTCTGTATCTATTCTCTTAATAGCCCTGAAGGCCTCAGCTTCAGCCGTCATACCGGCTTCAGTTGTTAAACGCTCTATAGAATTCGTTCCGAAGAAACCGTCGATTTCAGGCAAGTTCCTTATTACATAGGCCGCTTCATCCGGCTCCGCGATAGGCCCGCCGTGGCAAAGTATCATGACATTTGGATTCTCCTTGCGTCCCGCCTCTGCAATGGCCTTGATCCTATCGCAGCATATATCCAAGGAAGCCGTATCCTCGAAATCCGTTATCCGTTTAGGCTCTATTCCCATGTGGGCGACCAGTATATCTGCCCCGGCCTCTGTCATGGCAGCAGCCTGTTCTGGGTCGAATACAAACGGACAGGTGAGCATATCCAGCTCGTGGGCTTTTCTAATCATCTCAACCTCCATGTCATATCCCATGCCGGTTTCTTCAAGATTGACCCTGAACTTCCCATCTATGATTCCCACCGTAGGAAAATTCTGTATGCCGCTCCACCCCTGTTCCTTTAACTTTTCAATGAATATATCCATAACGCGGAACGGATCCGTGCCGCAGACACCTGCCAGCACCGGGGTCTTTTTGACAAGTGGCAGGACATCCTGCCCAACCTGCTGTATAAGCTCATTGGAATCACCGTAGGCAAGGAGCCCTGACAATGCGCCGCGGCCAACCATGTTAAGCCTACCGAAATGGTACAGTGCCATGAGATCTACGTTTACCCTTTCACAACACTTGACCGCAAGCG
>DOYB01000098.1:0-2697 GCA_003518745.1 Selenomonas sp.
GGTTCCGCCTGTAATTCAAGGGAGACTGAGGTTTCCCATGTTTTACAGGCTATTTGTCTGCCGGAGGAATACGCAAGGGGAACAATCCGTATTTCCCTAGGGGACGACAATACGGAGCAAGACGCAAGAGATATAGTTGGGGCATTGCGGCGGTGCCTATGAAATACAATCCGGGATGTGGGACAGTGCTTCTGCTTCATCAAGTCATAGGAAATCACAGGCCACTTTTGTCCATGTTTTGCCGAATCGTGGGAGCATACAAATCCCATTCCGATTTGCTGATACCAACGGCATCCATAGCCTCTTCGGTCGATAAGTTGAATTTTTCAGCCACCCGCAGCGCAGAAGCAACCTTTCCTTGACTGATTCCTTGACTGATTCCTTGACTGATTCCTTGGTTGATTCCGTCTTTCCTTGCTTGATTTATGCCGTTTTCCCAAGCTGTCCACATATTGACCACATCTCCCTTCTCGTTAAAGCTGATATTGGCTCCGGTAACTGTTTTTATCAGACTTGCCGTGGTTCTGTCCATGCTTTTGAAACGTTCGTTGTTTTTCATCCATTCAATGGTCGAGTCATTCCTGTGCTTAATGAATTGCATCACCGTGCCGAGCTCTGTGCGGAACTTAGCGAAGTCTGCATCATCAATGCGAGCGGGGGCAAGCAGATTCAATTTGTAATCCTGCACATAGGATAAGATGGCTTTGTTCTTTACGGAGAGCATTTCGTGGATGCTCATCGGTCCGTTCCAGTCTTCCGTGTTGAGGCTGATGACCAATGTGATAATCGGCATTAATCTGTCATTCTTACGTAGGCCGGTCAGATATTCGTCGCCCGTCAGCTTAACTCCAGATGCTTTGTTCTTGGCGGTCAAGCGCGATACCTGTTGGGCATAGCCCATGGCATCGTACAGCATATTGCGGACGGGCATGGCATAATTTATTGCAGCTTGGATCTCCATTCCTAATATAAGGTAGCAGGTTTCATTGTCTGTCATTGCAGTGTAGAGTTTTAGTACATCCCGGATTTTCTGAACCGGTTGTTTGGTGTCATTTCCGTAGGGAAGAGCCACAGCAGTTGTGTCCAACGGCTTTAGTTCCTCCGGCTTGATGATATACCTGCCATCGTATATCCAATAGTTGAAAGCATCGGCTACTTTGTCCGGCGAGGACAAGTATGCCTTGGCCTCTGTATCTATTGCTCCCATGCGCATCACCCCTCCTAAACTCATTTTATCATTTTCGCAGGTCGTTCTCAAGATAGTATACGTGCCGAAGTAATAGTACAGCAGCTCTTCAGCGGCATTTGACAAAACAAAACTTTTTCATCAAATTTCCAGATTTTCTTCATTATTTGCCAATGTTGAGGCTAGGGGCTATTGCATGACTTCATATCTTGCGATAAAATAGGATGTTGAAAAAGTAGTCTCTTAAATTCAGGTGGTGTAACTATGGATTCTCTGTGGAACGTGGGCATAGATATTGGATCCACGACCATTAAGCTAGTGGTTATGGACAGAGAGAAGCAGCTTGTCTATAAAAATTACGCAAGACATTTCTCGGAAATCGGGGCGGCCCTTTCCGAGAATTTGGCGTGTCTGAAAAAGGTATTGGGAGAACAGAAGTTTACCTTTGCCCTGACGGGTTCTGCCGGAATGGGCATTGCCCAGCGTATCGGACTGCCCTTTGTTCAGGAGGTTATTGCCTGCGCGACGGCAGTGAAGGAGTTGATTCCCAACACTGATACCGCAGTGGAGCTTGGGGGAGAGGACGCGAAGATAACGTATTTCGGCAGCGCGCCGGAGCAGCGTATGAACGGCGTGTGCGCCGGAGGCACAGGTTCCTTTATAGACCATATGGCCTCCCTTTTGTCGACAGACGCGCTGGGGCTCAATGCCCTCGCGGAAAAGGGCAGGCAGGTCTATACCATCGCCTCGCGCTGTGGCGTGTTTGCCAAGACCGATATACAGGCGTTGATGAACGATGGAGCGGAAAAGGCGGATATTGCCCTTTCAATCTTTCAGGCCGTGGTCAACCAGACTATCGGGAATCTCGCCCAAGGGCGGCCCATTTCGGGGCATGTGGCCTTTTTGGGAGGCCCTCTTCATTTTCTGCCGGAGCTTCGCAGACGCTTCATAGAGACGTTGAAGCTGGACGATGAGCATGTGGTGGACGTGAAGGATGGCAATTATTTCGTTGCTATGGGTGCGGCTCTGTCAGAGGAATCAAGGGCTTTGGATATCAGCGAGCTGGAATCCAGTATGGAAAAGGCGAAGGAGGCGGCCACGGTTGAGACCAGGCAGGCCGATTTTGTGCTGTTTGAAAACGAGGCGGAGTATGAGTCATTCCGTGTCCGCCATGAAAAGGACAAGGTCAAAAGGGGAGATATTTCCATATATAGTGGGCCTGTCTATGTGGGTATAGACGCAGGCTCCACCACTACTAAGATAGTGGCTGTGGGCAGCGACAAGGAACTGCTTTACACCTCATATGGAAGTAATCACGGCTCCCCGTTGAAGACGGTTGTGGAAGAGGTGCGGGGGCTTTACCGTGCGCTTCCGGAGTCGGCTCATATCGCGGGAGTATATACTACAGGCTACGGCGAAGCTATAGTAAAGGCGGCGCTTCATGCAGACGGAGGCGAGGTTGAGACCTTTGCCCATCTTAGGGCGGCTCAGGAGTTCTGCCCCGAGGTCAC
>DOYB01000098.1:2816-7373 GCA_003518745.1 Selenomonas sp.
GGCAATATTACCTTGAATGAGGCATGCTCCGCGGGCTGCGGTTCCTTCATTGAGAATTTTGCCCAAGGGCTCCACATGACGGCAGGGGAGTTTGCCAAGAAGGCGCTTTTGTCCAAGGCCCCGGTTGACCTTGGTACAAGGTGCACGGTATTCATGAACTCAAAGGTGAAGCAGGCTCAGAAGGAAGGGGCAACGGTGGAGGACATCTCTGCCGGAATCGCTCTTTCGGTTATAAAGAATGCCTTGTTCAAGGTGATGCAGCTTAAGGATGTTTCCACTCTTGGGGATCATATAGTGGTTCAGGGTGGGACATTCTATAATGACGCGGTGCTTCGTTCCATGGAGCAGCTTCTGGACAGGGAGGTTATCCGCCCGGATATCGCGGGCCTTATGGGAGCCTACGGCGCGGCAATCCTGGCGCTGGAGTCGGGCATAGAAAAATCGGGCCTCCTTTCGGCGGAGGAAATCGAGTCCTTTGAGGCGGTGGCGAAATCCTATCGCTGCGGCGGCTGTGGCAACAAGTGCCTCATAACCATGCAGCAGTTCCCGGACGGGGGCAAATATTACACCGGAAACCGCTGTGAGCGCGGTATTGGCGGAAAGCCTCGTACTTCAGAGGAAACGCCGAATATTTATGCCTATAAATACGAGAGGGTGTTTGATTACAAGCCTCTTGAAAACGCGAAGCGGGGAAGGATAGGTATACCACGTACACTGAATATGTACGAGGAGTATCCCTTCTGGTTCACGGTTCTGACTTCCCTTGGTTATCAGGTGGTTTTGTCGGCCAAATCGGATGCGAAGCTTTACTATAAGGGTATGGCAACAGTGCCTTCGGATTCCCTTTGCTATCCGGCCAAGCTGGCCCACGGGCATATTATGGATCTGGTGGAGCAGGGGGTGGACAGGATTTTCTATCCCTGTGAGCCCTATAACATGCCCGACGAGGTAAATGCCTCCGACAACCACTACAACTGTCCTATTGTTGCCTCCTATGCGGAAAACATCCGCGGCAATATGGATATTTTGCGTGAGAAGAATATACGCTTTATGCAGCCCTTCCTGCCTATCCATGATAAAAAGCGCATGATAGCGAGGCTGTCGGAGGAACTGGCAAATGAGGGAATTTCCAAGGGTGAGATTGCCTCTGCCGTGGAGGCGGGCTATGAAGAACTGGCTCGCTACAGGGAGGATGTTCGTGCTTATGGCGCGGAAATTCTGAAACGTATCGAAAAGACAGGGGAGCATGCTATTCTTTTGGTGGGGCGCCCCTATCACATAGATCCTGAGATAAATCACGGTATCCCGGAAATGATTCAGTCATATCATTTGCCTGTGCTTTCCGAGGATGCTGTTTTCCACATTCCTGTGACGGAGCAGCGTATCAGGATAGTCAACCAGTGGAGCTACCACGCAAGGCTGTACCATGCGGCTCAGTTCGCGGCGGAGCACCAGAATATTACCTTGATTCAGCTCAGCTCCTTTGGCTGCGGCCTTGATGCTTTGACCACGGATCAAACCAGGGAGATACTGGAGCGGCACAAGCGCATTTACACCATGATTAAATTGGACGAGGTGTCCAACCTGGGAGCCGCCAGGATCCGCCTGCGTTCCCTCATGGCGGCTCTGGCCCGGCGTCAGCCTGTGTCCTATGAGCAGGTGCCCGTGTGGGAGAGGCCGCATTTCACCGCGGAGTGCCGCAAGACTCATACCATTCTTGCGCCTCAGATGGCGCCGATACATTTTGAACTGTTGAAGACAGTGCTTCGGAAATATGATTACGATGTGGTGATTCCCCCAATGCCTGACAAGGCAGCTATAGATATGGGGCTTCGCTATGTCCACAACGATATGTGCTATCCGGCCATCGTGGTGATAGGGCAGCTTATATCGGCCCTTAAGTCCGGAAGCTGTGACCCGGATCATACCTCCATAGTGCTCTTCCAGACCTGCGGCGCGTGCCGTGCCACTAACTATCTTAGCGTGCTCAGGCTTGCGCTGCGTCATGCGGGGTTCGGGCAGGTTCCGGTTTTCGCATGCTACGGACTGCCGGAGGAAACTGACTCCTTCGTGCTTGGAAGAGAGTGCCTGATGGATGCCATAAAGGCATCTGTGTATGGTGATTTGCTCATGAATGTAAAGAACCGCATGCTGCCATACGAACTTGTCAAGGGCAGTACGAACAGGCTGTATGAGAAGTGGATGGAGAAGGCAAAGCGTGATCTTGTGGAGGGGAATTATTTCAGCTTCCGCAAGAATGTGAAGGACATTGTGAAGGAATTCGATGGAATCCCGATAGATGAAGAGCTTTGGAAGCCGAAGGTGGGTATCGTTGGAGAGATTCTGGTGAAGTACCATCCTGTGGCTAACAACGATATAGAAAAGGTGCTCATGAAGGAGGGGGCAGAGGTTGTAATGCCGGATTTGACGGATTTCTTCCTCTACACCGCCTATGATGCCGTTGTGAAGCGTAAGCTGCTTGCCGGTACACAGAAGGAACAGATATTCTCCAAGCTGTTCATTCAGATTATCGAATTCTTCCGCCGTCCCATGCGCCATGCTCTGGAAAAGAGCAGGCACTTCCGTCATCCCCGTTCCATCGAGGAAACGGCAAAGCTGGCGGAGCGCCATGTGAGCCTGGGGAATATGGCAGGAGAAGGCTGGTTCCTCACAGGGGAAATGGTGAAGCTGATAGAGGAGGGTGTGCCCAATGTGGTATGCCTCCAGCCCTTTGGATGCCTGCCAAATCACATTACCGGCAAGGGAGTCCTCCATGGGCTGAGAACCAGCTATGAGGGAGCCAACTTCGTTGCCATAGACTGCGACGCGGGTTCCAGTGAGGTCAATCAGCTCAACAGGCTGAAGCTGATGCTGGCCGTGGCAAAGGAAAAGGGAGAAAAGGAAAAGCGCCTCCACAGAGAGGCCGCGAAGTAGAGGGGCTCCTTTTTCCTTCCCTTCTCGGAGGTGTGATTCTTTAAAATTTTGCGAGGTGTTGCATTTGGAAAAACGTGCTATTCCCGTGGACGCACGGCTGCCGCTTTTGGAAACTATTCCACTGAGTCTGCAGCATTTGTTTGCCATGTTTGGCTCCACGGTGCTGGTTCCAATCCTGTTCAAGGTGAATCCTGCCACATGCCTGCTCTTTAACGGCATTGGCACTATTCTCTATCTGGTGCTCTGTAAAGGGCGGATTCCCGCGTATCTGGGCTCCAGCTTCGCGTTCCTGTCACCGGTGTTTCTGGTGCTTTCCCAGTATAGCTATGAAGCTGCGTTGGGCGGCTTCATCATGGTGGGTATCGTATTCTGTCTGGTGGCGGCGTTGGTTCGTGTAGCCGGTACTGACTGGATAGATGTCATATTTCCCCCTGCTTCCATGGGAGCCATCGTAGCAGTAATCGGACTGGAGCTTATGCCCACAGCCGCCGGTATGGCTGGACTTACAGGTGAGCAGACAGATTCCACGGCAATTTTTGTATCTCTTATAACACTGGCAATAACCGTTATAGCTTCGGTGGCCTTCAGGGGCTTCCTGTCTATAATCCCCATACTCATTGGCGTGGTGGGCGGCTACATCGTAGCTGCTGTGTCCGGAATGGTAGATTGGAGCAGTGTGGAAAACGCTCCCTGGTTCGCCCTTCCAACCTTCTACACTCCGGTTTTTGATTTGGGAGCAATTCTGATTATCCTGCCGGCCTCCTTGGTGGTCATAGTTGAGCATGTGGGGCATTTGATAGTTACCGGAAATATCGTGGGCAGCGATCTCACAAGGGATCCGGGACTTGACCGTTCGATTCTTGGCAATGGCCTGTCCACCATCATTTCAGGATTCTTCGGTTCCACTCCCAATACCACCTACGGTGAAAATATCGGTGTTCTGGCGATTACGAAGGTGTTTAGTACGTGGGTAATCGGTGGCGCGGCGGTATTTGCCATCCTGCTTTCCTGCATGGGGAAGCTGGCAGCCATGATACAGAGCATACCAACCCCTGTCATGGGCGGTGTTTCCATGCTGCTCTTCGGTGTTATTGCCGCTTCCGGTATCCGCATATTGGTGGAATCCAAGGTGGATTACAATAATCCCATGAATCTTCTCCTGACCTCAATCGTCCTTGGACTTGGAGTCAGCACAGCCAGCCTTACCATAGGGGCGGTTACTCTGAAAGGCATGTCCCTGGCGACTGTGACGGCAATCATATTGAGCATTTCCTTCCGAATCATAGCAGCTATACGTGGAGATGAACGCACCGATAGCAAATAATGGGTTCATTCTATATCGTAAGGGACTGCGAGTAAATGGGAATTTACGCAATTGTACAAAGTCGCACGAATGTACGATTTGCTGTGTATCAAGCCTTCCCCTTGAGGGGAAGGTGGCAGACGTAGGCTGACGGATGAGGTGGCTTCTCGACACATTGGAATCCACCTCATCCACCGCTATCGCGGTCCCCCGCTCGGGGAGTCCACCGGACTCCCGCGGCAAAGCCGCCCCCTCTAGGGGAAGGCTTTTAATTCGTGCAAAACCTAACTAACTGCATTCATTGATACATTGTACTCCCC
>DOYB01000147.1 GCA_003518745.1 Selenomonas sp.
GAACTGGTTGACAAGGTAGCTGAGAAGGCAGGCATGACCAAGAAGGATGCAAAGACAGCCATTGAGGCAACCATGGAGGTCATCAAAGACAGCGTGAAGGATGGGGCAGAGATTCGTCTCATGGGATTCGGCACTTTCAAGAAGCAGCACCGTGAAGCTCGTAAGGGACGTAACCCGCAGACCGGGGCAGAGATGGAGATTGCTGCCAGCGACAGTCTTTCGTTCAAGTCGAGTGTGAGGTATTGAGTAATAGCGCAGGGCTTTTCAGCTCTGCGCCTATTTTTGTCTGTCGGGCACATTTCTAACAGGGGAAAAGTCCGGAATTTACTGGAAAAGGTATGGAAACAGTCAATAGCAAGAATATATGAAGTGATGGCTTGTTGTTGGAGTAGCCGTTTGGGAACACGGAAGGGAGTTATGGAACATGTATCAAACCAAGAAACTTATCGCCACAATCGTGGCAAGCCTGGTGATTGGAAGCATAGGCTGGATGCCGTCCTCTGAGGCGGCTTCTCGTGCGGAAATCGCGCAGATTTCCGTGAACCGGAAGGGGAGCAATTTCAAGTATTGGAACAAGGAGGCCGCATCCTATCATGCACTTATCACTTATGTGAGGGATATTACCAATCCCAAGAGCAGCAACTTCATACCCGTGGAAGATCGCATTGCTGTTTTTGACATGGACGGGACATTTCTTTGCGAAACAGCGCCTAGTGCTTTCGGCTGGTTGTTACTCGCACATCGGACGCTTCACGATTCTAGCTACCGGGCATCCGAGGCAGATCGGCAGTTTGCGATTGGTCTGGAACGTTTTCTACAGAGCAGAGATCCAAACGATGCGCCAGGCAGCACCACTCCGCATCTGGCGTCGGTTTTTTCCGGGATGGGTGAGCAGGAATATGGGTCATACATCAGAAATTTCATAGAGACTCCGGTAGAGGGGCTGAACAATCTGAAATGGAGCGGAGCATTTTACCTGCCGATGGTAGAGGTCATACGTTACTTGCAAAGCAATCAGTTTCAAGTGTATGTGGTATCCGGCAGTGAACGGCAAATGGCTCGTGTCATGGTTTCAGACCCGCTGCGTATTCCCGAAAGCCATATCATCGGAACCGACATGGAAATCAAGGCAACCCATCAGGGCGAAATCAAGGGGGAGAATTATGACTACCGGAAGGACGATTCCCTGGTACGCGGTGAGTCTGCCGTTAGAAATCTGAAAATGAACAAAGTAACGGCAATCGCCAGGGAAATCGGAAAGCAGCCCGTACTGGCCTTTGGGAACTCCAGCGGCGATACAAGTATGCTGAACTACACGGTGAACGGTAACAAGCACAAAAGTGCGGCTTTCTTCCTCCTGTGCGATGATATGGAGCGAGAGTTTGGTAATACCAAGAAAGCGGAAAAATCTAGGAAACTAGCCGATGAGAACGGCTGGATTACGATTTCCATGCGTGACGATTTCAAGACCATCTACGGTGATAACGTGACTCGCACAAACTAAGGTAAAGGGATTTTTTAGAAAAGACGGAAAATTTTTGAGTTCAATCCTGCAAAACCAGTACCTTTTCCACCTTTCTGGCGGAGCCTGTGACGGTCACATAGGCACCGCCATTTTTCTTTTCATCCGGCTTGAAGTAGGTGATAATGACTTCCGGCTGTTCCTTGATATGATATTGGAGCAACCGCAATTTCTCGTCTATGGCATTCATTTCATCCTTAGACAATTCCAGTTGTTCCTCCGTCAACCTTGCCGTTTCATGGATTGCCTCGTCATGGCCTGATACGGCAGCGAAGGCGCTGCACGTTTCTCCATTGGCATCTGGGGAACATGATGGGGGAGGTCGATGATTTCTGCGTAGGGATTCGGTTCATTGCAATGCGCCGGACAAAAGCAATCTACGGAAAGCTATGCAGTGATATGCCGTATGTTTAGCAAGAACTGCGTCCTAGCACAGGATGTTTGGTTTTCCTTAAAGCCCGTATCCTTATCAGGCGCAATGCTTTCTGCAAGTCTATATCCGAACGCTGTCCATTGGTTTCATAGACACACATGGGGCTGTCTAACCCGATTTCACTGGCTGGCATATAGACATACTCCTCAGATTCGTTGTCTCCGAAAATAAGGCCGGTCTTTAGTTCAGATATGGTTATCATCAGCTACACTCCTTTCACATCGTAGGATTTCAGGGTAGGCGTTGCAGCAAGGCAGATGGTCTTGGCAGTACGGCTCTCATCAGCTGCGACCAGATTGGTGGTGAGCGGGTCAAGCCCCCGTTCCACGCACTCCACGGAGGCGTAAAAGGATTTCAGGTCTATGGCGATGTAGGATTTGTCTGGCATTGAGGCAGCCTCCTTTCTCCTGTTATATTCCGTATAAACGAGCTTTTTTCCTGCCATCGAAGCTCAGAAAGGCAGGATTGACGAAGGTTTTAGCGAATTTATTCATTTCGTCCACCGTTTTGTTGTTGAGATTGGTAACGTGTCCCTTAGTATAGATATTCTCAATTTTTGGCAGATGTATTTTTATCAGCTCCAAAATATGCGCCAGTTTG
>DOYB01000207.1 GCA_003518745.1 Selenomonas sp.
GTTGACAGGCCAATATACATCATTCCTATCAATAAAATCAGCGACCGCTGGCTCGTAAGGTACTTCAATAAAAAGGCTGCAATGCTCAAACAGGCTATGGAAAATCACACTATGCCCCCTGTATGCTCGGCAAGAGAACGGTGGAACAATCGTAAATGTGTGGATTACTGTGATGCAAGGGCTGAGTGTGACTATAGCCGTGAACTCCAGCTTGCAATGGTAGGACTGGCAGGATAAAGGATTATGGAGCCAATGTCATCTAGCGGCATTGGCTCATATTATATGGAAAGGAAGATACAAAATGGCAAGAAACAAAAAAGAACTGATTACAATGGAACCCGCTACAGGATATCTCGCGCTTCGAGATTTCGACTTTAACTCTACCATTTCAGAGGAAATGGAGGGACTGAACGCATTTTTCGAGCGTGTGAAGATGCCATCAGGCGATACTACACTTTTTCAACTACCATCCGAGAACCCGGATGAACCGGATTTTGAGAAGGAATTCACTGCGGTAATCCTCTATCACCACCCCATAAGGGCCTATTTCAAAACCAAGTTCACAGGAGCGGCGAATCCTCCCGATTGCGGTAGCCTTGACGGAATCAAGGGATACGGTGAGCCGGGTGGAGACTGCAAGGGCTGTATGTTCAATGAGTTCGGCACTGGCGAGAATGATGCAAAAGCCTGTAAGGAACGGCAGCGCCTATATCTACTGAGAGAAGGAGAACTATTCCCCATAATGTTTTCGCTCCCTACAGCCTCACTCAAAGAATTGGGTCGATATCTTATGCGGCTTCTTTCCAAGGGGGTCAGGAGCAATGAAGTTGTCACCAGATTCTCATTGGTGAAGGCCACCAACAAAGGCGGTATCGTATATGCCAAAGCCAGCTTTAAGATGGACAGAAAGCTCACAAATGAGGAAATGCCCTTGATAATGAATCTGTCCGAGCAAATTAAACGTCTTAGCGGACAAGTAGGCTTTGAGGATGTGGACGTGGAACCAGCTGTCTTATCCAAAGTCGATAACGAGCTACCATTGAATCAGAGTGCATAAATGATAATAAAGGAGCGAGGGACAGGGATTTCATGTTCCTCGTTCCTGTATGAGGAGGCTAAAAACATGTGCAGGAAAGAACTTGAGACTAAGGTTAAAGAATGTGGAGCTGCCTATGGCATGGGTATCTATTCCGATGGTGAGCTGCTTTCCCTTGCAACGGGAATCGATCCGGATAAGTTCTCCGGAAATGTCCAAGAAACCTTTGACAATCCAAGAAGCATTGATGGTATCGGCAAGCGTAAGGAGCTTGCCGTTTTCGCTGTTAGGGAGCTTTCAAAGCGTTTGCTTCAGAAAAAGAGCACCCCCCGCATAATACACGGCCCGGAGGATGCGGCTGCGTATGTTCAGGAACATCTGGCACTTGAGAAAAAGGAACATTTCTGCGAAATTCTTCTGAATACCAAGAACCATATCATAGGATGGCAGGTCATATCCGTGGGGAGCCTGACTGCCTCAGTCGTCCATCCAAGAGAGGTCTTTGCTCCTGCTGTCCTCCACCATGCAGCAGCAATCATCGTGGCACATAACCATCCATCCGGAGATCCGACACCTAGCAGAGAGGATATTCAGGTCACTCAAAGATTGGTCAAGGCCGGGAAAATCATGGATATCCAAATCCTTGATCATATCATCATAGGCGACAACCGCTTCGTCAGCATGAAGGAGAAAGGTTTGGTCAGCAATGAGCGCACATCTTCCAAGGATGGAGCGGCAGAAGAAAGGGGTGTTTTCGCCTCGTTAAATGCTAGTTCCTGACCGTGAATCTGTGATTCCGAGCCATGAAATATAACACCAATATACATAACGTTTCAGCTCTTGCCATGGCAGGAAAAAGGAGATAGAATAGTAAGCAAAACTATTCATGGGCAGTCTGTGATGAAAAAAGACACAATATGCCAAGGAGGTCGCGAAGTATGAATCTGAAAGAAGTCCGTAGTCTCCAAGCTCGTCTGAAGAAAGACCTGATGGATCTGCGAAGCCAGAGAGAAAACGTATCGGTTGTGGAGATGCTGCCAACAGAGGATTATCACGACTATATCAACGATACCCCCGAAACATTGTCCGACAGGATAGAAACCACCATCGGAAAGCTATTGGCGGTAGAAAATTGCATTCGGGTCGCCAACACTGCCCACAGGGAAATTCCAGACTATCCCGAACTCCATTCCATTGGTGAGCTGGTTGCCAAGGTTATACAACTTCGGCAGGAAGCTAAGTATTATACATCGATGGCAGCCAAGCCCAAAAGGGAGAAGTCATCGTCAAGTTTCCGCAGTACCTCGGACAATACGGTACGGGTTACGACCATAAACCACGATCTGGCGGTCGATAAGAGCAAACAGCTTACCCTGCAATGTGAGAAAATGTCCCTGCTGATTGAGAAAATTGACATGGAGACCGAGGTTGACTGCAACATCGAATAACTATGGTATGGACAGGCTTGCCAATCTTTTAAGAAACGGGGCAGGACGAAGCCCTTGCTAATGAACGTGGAACACGGCACGTTATACGGGTAATCACGGAACGTGGCACACAGCAATGAAAATATTTGTCTGCAAAACAAATTTTGAAGAATAAAGGATATTGGCGAGCTTGTTTCATATAGGGCTGCTGATGGGGATAATCCCTGTCAGCAGTTTTTTTATTGTAAGGCAACGATAGGAGTGATCCACTATGGCTGGTACAGTAATAAATCGTGGAAACAATAAATGGGAGCTTCGTATCTCTATGGGATATGATGCTAATGGAAAGCAGATACGAAAAACAAAGCGTGTAACGGCTACATCCATGAGAGCTGCGAAGAAGGCTTTGGATGAATTTTACTTGGAAATCACTACTACTCCTAGGGGTACTGGTGAGCAGATGTTTTTCAAGGACTTCGTAACAGTATGGAATACACGACATAACTCCAAGAAATCCATAAGCACACGTATAACACAGATGAACATGCTGGAGGGACGCATCATGAATGAGTTCCAAGATTTGAGACTTTGTGACATAACTGGCGATCATATTAGTAGATTTGTTGATAAACTTCGGCATGAAGTGATTTCTCCGAAGGCCAGGACAAAGGACTCCAAATTGTCTGCTACGACAGTACACAAATATTTTAAACTGTTAAACCATCTGCTCAACAAGGCGGTTGATTGGAAATTTATAGCCAAGAACCCATGTAATGACATTCCTCGTGACGAATGGCCGAGGCCAGACTATCACCATTACCCTATTTGGGAAGAAGAGGATTTGCAAAAGTTTCTCAAAATCCTAGATAATTTGCCGAACAAGCCAAGTGATGTGAAGCACAAGGCCATGTTCTATTTGGCATTGCTTTGTGGTGCGAGGGCAGGAGAAATTTATGCACTCACTTGGACAGATATCGACTGGAAGAATCACATTGTTCATATCAACAAAGCCCAAAAGTACCTGAATAGCGAGAATAGGGAGATTTCCAAGCCCAAAACCCCAGAATCGGTGAGAGACGTGTATGTGGATGACTATATAATCAATTTGCTGAAACAGCATCAGGCAAACCAAGTCATGTATCTGGCCAATAAAGGATATGAGAATCCTAATGGATATATATTTCTGGCGATTCATTTAAAAGATGAAAAGTTGGTACCGGTTAGCCCCAGTTGCCTTTATATGTGGTTGAATCAGCTTTGTAAAGAGCACGGCTTGCCACACATAACTGTACACTCTCTTAGACATATGGCTGCCACTTATGCCTTGAATCATGGGGCCGCACTAACAACTGTACAGAGTATGTTGGGGCATACCAATATTCGAACCACATCAATATATCTTCATCCGCTTGAAGCGAAGAAAAAGGAAACGGCACAAATTATGTCAGATCATCTAAAGGCATTAAGAAATGGGGAATCGGTGCAAGAAGAATCATCCACTCAAAAGGATTAGAAACACCTGTATGAAGATACTATGGATATGAGTATATAAGCGAAAAGAAAAAAGAGTTGCTTCTGCAACCCTTTGAAATGGCATGTCTGGAGCGGGCAATGGGAATCGAACCCACCTCCCGAGCTTGGGAAGCTCGTATTCTACCGATGAACTATGCCCGCCTATGAAATTATGATATTCTCCTCAAATCGCCATAAGGTGCAGATAAGGTGCAACCTCACAAAAATCAAGGAATCCCCAAATGCTAAAAACCTTGATATATCTGGCTTCGCGGATTTGTTCGATTCTGTAGAACATAGACTT
>DOYB01000149.1 GCA_003518745.1 Selenomonas sp.
CAGATAAGAGCGTTTGAGCCCCTTCTTGCGTGCCTCATCCAAGTCCTGAGCATTTGCGGCAATTATAGCTTCACTGCGTTCTTCCAGAGCCTTTGCCATGGCCATCAATGCGTTGTTCTTCACGTCCGTCGGAAGAATGGCCAACTTTCCTGCGGCCTTCCTCGCGGCACTGACCTTATTCCTTACCTCTGCCTGAATATCCATTGCCAATACCTCCAAAATCCACAAAACCTGCTATGCCATCAGAACCATATTATCCCTGTGAATAACTTCCTCATGAATCTCACCGTCAAGGAGTGTCGAGAACTCATGAGTACTGTGCCCTATTATCCTTTTCAACTTTTCGGAATCATAATTCACGATTCCCCGGGCAATTTCACGGCCATTCTTTGACAAAACCCTCACGGTACTCCCCTTTTGAAATTCGCCCTCCACAGCTAAAATTCCTGCTGCCAGCAGGCTGGAACCTCTTTCCATCATGGCTTTCATACATCCGTCATCCACAAGTATCTCCCCTGAAAGTTGTCTGCCAAAGGCCAGCCAGCTCTTCCGAACTTTTAAATGGGACTCCTTTGCCGGGAAAAAAGTACCTATCTCGTCACCATCCAGCACTGAGCGTATGACATTCTCACGTTCCCCCGGGGCAATTACCATCATAACCCCGGCGCTTACCGCTATCTTCGCTGCCTGCAGCTTTGTCTGCATTCCGCCCGTACCCAGGCCGCTTCCCGCGCCGCCTGCCATCAGCTCAATCTCCGGAGTGATCTCAGTTATTTCACTCAATAGCCGTGCATTGGGGTCCGTCTTTGGGTTACCTGTATAAAGACCGTCAATATCCGTAAGGAGTATCAGCGCATCCGCATCCGTAAGCGTTGATACTATCGCGGAAAGATTATCATTATCCCCGATACGTATTTCATCTATGGACACAACATCGTTCTCGTTGACCACGGGAACAGCACCCATCTTCAACAGAGCTAAGAGCGCGTTACGGCTGTTTAAATACTGATGGTGACGCATGGCATTTTCCTTGGTCAATAAGACCTGCGCCATAGTCTTTCCGTATTCCGCAAAGAGCTTCTCGTATATGTGCATGAGAATGCCCTGACCGATGGCTGCCAATGCCTGTTTCTCAGGAATCGTATCAGGCTTCTTGGGAAGCCCCAAATGTCCGAGCCCCGCCGCAATAGCTCCGGATGAAACCAGAATTACTTCCTTCCCCTGATTCATCAGGTCAGCCAGTTCCCGTATCAGCCGCTCCATCCGTGCAAGATTCAGCTTCCCTGTCTCCCCATGGGTCAACGTACTCGTCCCAACCTTCACCACGATTCTCCTGGCATCCTTCAGGGACAAACGTGTATCGCTCATATTCGTGTCCTTTCAATTTTAGAGAATAGAAACATACATACCGCTCGGCGTGGGGATGTCCAATGCAGTATAAAATGCAAAAGAAACGATACAAACACCTCACCCACCGCCTACGGCGGTCCCCCCTCCCCTCAAGGGGAGGGCTAGGTAATCCCACGTCGGGGAGGTTAGGGAATGTCCATAAGCGAAGCTTTGGTAATTTGCGTGAAGAAAAATTTTTTAGCCTTCGCGCAATCGTCCAAAAACGGCATCGTTCAACCGCAGGGCGTTTAGACGTTTTTGGATGCTTCTTTAAGGGCTAAAAAATTTTTTAGCAAATTACCTTGGCGTAGCGTTGGACATTCCCTAACCGGGCGGAAAAATTCCCATCCCCCACAAATTCACTTCGGCAGCTCTATTTTAGATTTTTCCTCATTCTTGCGATAAAGCAGCCCATTCCTTCCTATGACCTGCACCAGCTCGGAATCAGCCCTGTCCGCCAGCATCTCTATGGCATCCTTCGGCTCCTGCTCCGCGTTTTGCAAAACACGAACCTTTATCAGCTCCCGCTTCTTAATGGCCTCCCTCGCGGACTGTACCACAGTGGGAGTCACACCCTCCTTGCCAATCATAACCACCGGCTCGATATTCATTCCCATAGAACGCAGGAAACTCTTTTGCTTCCCCGTCAATTTATTCCGTATCAATCTATTTCCCCCATCTTTTCAATTCAGCTAAATCAGATTTACTCCTGATACTCAAACTCCATATCCCCGATATGGACCGTCATACCTTCCTTGATTCCCATCTCTCTAAGTCTCTCATCAATATTCTTGAGGCGCCAGATATACTGGAACCTGCGAGTGGCCTCGTCGTTTCCGAAATTCGTCATGGCCACCAGTTTCTCAAGAGCCTTGCCTGATACCACGAAATCCCCCGCGTCGTTTCGGGTGATGGTAACCTGATCCGGATTCTCTTCCTCCGTATGGTAAACCTTGACCTCATCCTCGGTCTCCGGCGCCTCCACATAGTTGTCCAGCCATTCACCCACATATGAAATCAGGTCATCTACCCCTTCATGTGTAACAGCGGAAATCGGAAATAACTTTATACCTTCCCGCTCCGCCAGCTCCTTCAAACGTGGCAGCTGCTCCTCAGAACCCGGCAAATCCATCTTATTGGCCACCAGAATCTGAGTCCTGCCCGCAATCTTCTCGCTGTATCGCTTCAGCTCAGCATTGATTTTGTGATAATCCTCAACAGGGTCCCGCCCCTCGCTTCCCGCCGCGTCCACCAGATGCAGCGTCAGCTTGGTACGCTCAACGTGCCTCAAGAAATCATGGCCAAGTCCTACTCCATCTGCCGCGCCTTCGATAAGTCCGGGGATATCAGCCATAACAAAGCTCTTCTCATAGTCTGTACGCACTACTCCCAACACCGGGGTAATGGTAGTGAAGTGGTAATCCGCTATCTCGGGACGCGCGGCCGATACCACCGAAATCAGACTGGACTTGCCCACACTGGGATAGCCCACAAGCCCTACATCTGCCAACAGCTTCAATTCAAGGGTCAAATCCCTGCTCTCGCCGGGCTCACCAAACTCGGCAAAGGTTGGCGCCCTATTGGCGGCATTCTTGAACTTCGCGTTCCCTCTGCCGCCCCTGCCTCCTTTTGCTATAACGGCCTCCTGCCCGACCTCGGTCAAATCCGCCAACAGCTCTCCGGTCTTTTCGTCCCTAACTATAGTTCCGGGGGGCACCTTAACGATACACGGCGGCGCATTGTGCCCATACTGGTTCTTTATGTCGCCGTTCTCGCCATTCTCCCCCTTGAATTTCCTATGATAGCGAAAATCCAGCAGGGTATTCATGTTGGGGTCAACCACGAATACCACATCTGCGCCCCTTCCCCCGTCTCCGCCTGAAGGGCCTCCCTTGGGAACGAACTTCTCTCTGCGGAAAGCAGACTTTCCATGACCTCCGTCCCCTGCTTTTACGCTTATTCGCGCTCTATCGATAAACTGCATTACGCCCTCCTGATTTCTTTACTTACCCAATAATACCCTTCGGTGATGTATGAAAAAACCGGCATTGCGCTCCAATGCCGGTTTTTTCATACATCACAACGCAACTTAACGTCGTTACATTATCAAACTCAAACTGCCGCGCTGTCTGCGGGATAAACGCTAACCTGACGCTGATAACGTCCCTTGCGCTCAAAGGAAACCTTCCCTGCCACCTTGGCGAAGAGGGTATCATCCTTACCGATTCCCACATTATGTCCCGGATGGAAATGAGTTCCGCGCTGACGAACCAGAATGCTTCCGGCAGTCACCATAGTACCGGCCTGCTCCTTAACACCAAGACGCTTAGAGCGGCTGTCTCGACCGTTCCTTGTGGAGCTGACACCCTTTTTATGAGCAAACAGCTGCAAGTCAAATGTGAACATCTCTATCACCTCTTGCTTTCCTTAATTTTCACTGCATGGGGAGCAATCTTTTCAATCTCCCTTAATCCCAGAACCATAGTCCGCAGGATTGCCTCCGTAAGCTCGTCGGGATCTCCCTTGAGCTTCACATAAAGCTCCCCGCTTTCCGCCTTAAAGTCTACCTCTCGCTTCAGGTATTCCCCAAGACCCAGAAGAGCCGTCTGAGAAAGGGACGACACTCCCGCGCAAACGATATCATGCCCATGGGCCGCGGTACCGCTGTGGCCCGTAACCTCAAAACCGGACATCATTCCATCTGCTTCCGAGAAAAGTTTTACCTCTATCACGGTTATGCCTCAATCTTCTCGATGACAACCTTCGTGAAAGGCTGACGATGACCCTGACGGCGGCGATAGTTGGACTTCGCCTTGTACTTGAAGACGAGAATCTTACGAGCCTTGCCCTGAGCCTCTACCTTAGCGGTAACCTTAGCGCCGTCTACCAGCGGCTTGCCCACCTTCGTGTTAGCTCCGTCCACAATGGCCAGAACCTCATCAAAGGTAACGGAATCTCCGGCTTCGGCTGTCAGCTTCTCAACTGTGATCACATCGCCCTCAGCGACACGATACTGCTTTCCACCAGTTTTAATAATAGCGTACACAATAACACCTCCCTATATTTTACTCGCCGACTACGGTATGACATCAAAGCCATTCCGCTGCATGTCAATTTACCTAAACCTCGTCGTGCGGTTGGGGACGGGACACAATATCATGTGCCCACGTCCCATCATGTTACCATAGCCCATGGCCTTTGTCAATTATTTCAGCGCATTTTGCCACGTCCGTTTCATAAAAGATTTCAGAGATAAATGGGAATTTA
>DOYB01000075.1 GCA_003518745.1 Selenomonas sp.
GCGCCATGAAACAGAAGACCTATTGCGCGAAAACACCTGAAGAGCTTTCAGAGGCATTGTCGGAACTTGCGGCATCGGATGAATACCGCGAGTCGTCCGACGTGCTCGTCCATATAATGGCATACGGGCTGAACGAAGACAAAGCAGCAAAGGCATTGTCGACGGTGCGAGCAGTACTGCCAAGAGCGCAGACAATCGGCGCGTTATATACCGGGGCGGAGTACGAAAAAAGAAAAGACGTGGAAATTTCGGCAAGCTTTTTTGAACGAAGTCATTTGGAAATGCGGGAATATGGTCCGGACGAAGACCTTACCGCCCTTGGGGAGACCCTTTCCAATGAGCTTTCCGCGCGCCCTGACGTCAAAGGCGTGGAGGTAATTTTCGGCGGCAATATTGCAAGCCTCGAAGATTTTTTCGAGGCGGCGACGGCGGGACATGATGACATCCCTTTTTTCGGCGCTGCCTTACGGTTTAAAGACTTCGAACAGTATGAGGATCGGGTCTGCGACGCTGCTTCCGTAAGCACTCCATTTTGGAAGATGCCGCATTTCATCTGTGGCAAGACAGTGCAGACTTTTGGCCTTATACTGATGATTTATTCCGGAGATGACCTCCACATCAAGGCCGATTCTATCTTCGGCTGGAAACCCCTGGGACGGGAAATGACATTGACGAAGACAGAGGATAACTGCGTAGCGGTCGAAATCAACGGAATGCCTGCCACGGAAATCTATCACAAATACTTGAAGGTATTGCCCGATGAATATTTTCTTTTCAACATTGTTGAGTTCCCATTCGTCATTGATCGGGACGGTTTCTCAATGCCGCGCTCGCCGGTTATGTACGACGACGAGAAAAAGCTTTACTTTACAGGTCATATATACGAGGGCGACAGGCTGCGCCTCTCCTATGGAAACGCAAGTGATGTACTCTACACCACATGGCTTGCCAGCGAGGAAATGCGTGCCTTCGGGCCTGAGTACGTCGTGCTGGTGCCGTGCAAAAGCCGCGCCATGTTCCTGAAAGAAAACGCGCAGTACGAAGTAAAAATGTACGAACGGTTCCTGCCGGAGACAATGGCTTTCCCCTGGGGCATGGAGATTCTTCGCTACCACGGTCACGGCGGCGTACTCAACAATATGCTTGTCGCCATCGGCATTCGTGAGGGCGAAGCAAAGCCATACCCGGAAACGGACTGCCCTGTGCAGGCAGTGGCACGACAAGCACACGTCGTGCCACTTTCAGACAGGCTTGCGGCTTTTGTGGATGTAGCGGCGCAGGAGCTGGAGGAGGAAACGAGAAAAGCGCAGGCCGCGAATCTTGCGAAATCCCAATTCCTCTCGAATATGTCCCATGAAATACGTACCCCCATCAACGCCATCACGGGCATGAATGAGATGATCCTGCGGGAAGCAATCAATCCCGCGGTCCGCGAGTATGCTGAAAATGTCCGTTCCGCCAGCTCGAGCCTGCTGGGGCTTGTCAACGACATCCTCGACTTCTCAAAAATCGAGGCTGGAAAACTGGAAATTATCCCCGTTGAGTATGAAATCAGTTCCGTGCTGAACGACCTTGTGAACATGGTTAAGACACGGGCAGAAAAGAAGGGGCTCGAGTTCTCCATCGAAGCCTCACCGGAGCTGCCGACGCTGCTTTTCGGCGACGAAATCCGGCTGAAGCAGATTGTGACAAACATCTTGACCAATGCGGTCAAGTATACTGAAAAGGGCGGCGTGACGCTCCGCATCTCCTTCGAGAAAGCGGACAGGCAGAACATCCTCCTGCGCTTTTCAATCCAAGACACGGGCATCGGCATCAAGCCCGAGGACATTGAGAAACTCTTCAACGCCTTTGAACGAATTGAGGAAACCCGTAACCGAACTATCGAGGGAACCGGTCTCGGCCTGAACATCACAAAACGGCTCTTAGAGCTGATGGGCAGCCGCCTTGAGGTCGAAAGTGTCTACGGACAAGGCTCGATTTTTTCCTTTACAGTGGAGCAGCGTGTCGTGAACTGGTCGCCCATTGGAAACTTTGAGGAAGCCTACCGTCGAACGGCAATTCGGCAGCAGGTCTACCGCGAAAGTTTCACAGCGCCCCAAGCCCATGTACTCGTCGTAGATGACACGACGATGAACCTGACTGTCATGCGCGGGCTGCTCAAGGCAACGAAGGTGCAAATCGATGAAGCGGAAAGCGGACAGGAAGCGCTTGCGTTGACTATGAAGAAAGAATACGACGTGATTTTCCTCGACCATCGGATGCCGGGTATGGACGGCGTGGAGACCCTGGCTGCGCTTAGGGCGCAATCCGGCGGTAAAAATGAAAGAACGCCGGTTATTTGCCTGACAGCGAACGCCATATCCGGCGCGCGGGAATGGTATCTTGCGCAAGGCTTCAACGACTATCTGACAAAGCCAATTATAGGCGAGCAGCTCGAAGCAATGCTAGTCAAGTACCTGCCACCAGAACGTGTCACGCTGACCGGGGACCACGCAAGCAAGGACGGGATAGATGGGGCGCTTCCGGAATGGATGTACCAATCCAATGCCCTCGACTGCATACTTGATGTCAAAACGGGGCTTCAGTACTGTGGCTCAGCAGACGACTATCTCGCCGTGCTGCGCGTTTTCCGGGAATCGGCGGCGAAAAACGCCGGGGAAATCGAGAAATATTTAGAAGCGAAGGACTGGAAAAACTTCACGACCAAAGTCCACGCGCTGAAAAGTTCAGCCCGCATTATCGGCGCTTCCGAGCTGTCCGAACGGGCCGCGCGGTTGGAGGACGCGGGAAACCGTGCGATTACTGAAGAAATCGAAAAAGACACCCCCGCGCTGCTTGCGCTTTATCGCGCCTGCGAGGAGGCTCTTTCCCCATTAAATAATTCAGAACAAGACGCAGGCCTGCCGGAGATAGATACGGCTTCACTTCACGAGGCATACGCGGCTATCCGCGAAATGGCCGCAACCTTCGATTACACTAGCATCCAATTCGTCCTTGCGGAGCTCGAAAAAAGCCGTGTACCTAAAGAAGCGGCAGAACGCCACTCACGCATAGTAAAGGCGGCTAAAAACCTGGATTGGGACGAATTGAAGATGGCATTGGAGGAATAATCAAAAAGAGGAGGCGGATTGGTCCGTCCCCTCTTTATTTTGCTCATTTCTGCATATCATGCAGCTGCTCGTATTTCCTTTTCTCGAAAAAATCCTCCAACGACTTCAGCAATGCCGCTTTGTCCGTTGTCTTCAGCAGGTATCCATCCGGCTTCAGCTCGAGAACCTTCATCACACTTTCACGGTCACCCTTGCCTGTCAGAAAAATGACCGGAATTGAGTCCACCTTCGTCTCGCTGCGAATCATTTCCAACACCTGCGGGCCGCTTATCACCGGCATTTCGTAATCCAGCAGGATCAGGTCAGGCCGATTGTCCGCGATATACATCATAGCTTGTGCTCCGGATGTTACGGGAGTTATACGGTATGTGCCGGAAAGCCAGTTCGTGACCGTCTGCAAAAAGGCGTTGTCATCGTCCACAAGCAAAATACTTTTCTTTCGCGAATTTTCGTCGTTTACCTGCACGATATGATCCAGCTCGTCAATCAGCCTCTTTATGTCAAACGGACGCTCGAAGCGGGCAGTTGCCAGAGCAGACGGAATCGTTTCCTCCACCGTTGCCAGCTCTGTCGGATTGCCCACCAAAATCAGGAGCTTGTCATCCTCGGTGCACAGATCCTTCAGATAGACGAGCAGCTCGGATGCCTCCGAAACAAAATCCCCAAGATAAAGAATCAGGATATCGGTTTCCCTCCGATTATCGTTCACAGCGGCCACTGTCGCATCCACCGGCAAAATATCATACCCGGCCTCTTCCAAATTCTTCTGAATGGCGTTCACCATGAACGACGCGCCGCTTCGTATCATCATCGCTTTCTTTTCCATATCCTGCTCCTCTCTGCCAAGGCAACCCGTCTACACGTCCACCAATTGCCCCTCCTATTTTATACCGAATGCGGTCAAAAAAGCAACCTTTCCGTTTATTGACAACTATTATAGTTTACTGTATACTAATAGATTGAATTGTTGGAAAATTATTCACTAAGGAGAATCGTTCAGGGGGAAATTATGGGAAAAATAACAGTCATAGGCTTCGGTCCGGGCAGTCTTTCTGACATGACACCCCGTGCCCGTCAGGCCATCGAAAACGCGGAAATCGTAGCAGGCTACCACACTTACATAGAGCTCATAGAAACACTGCTGGCAGGCAAGGAAGTCATCGGCACAGGAATGATGCAGGAAATCGACCGCTGCCGCATGGCTCTGGACAAAGCCATTGAAGGAAAAAACGTGGCAGTGGTGTCCAGCGGCGATTCAGGGGTATACGGAATGGCCGGACTGGTACTGGAGCTGGCCCTGCAGCAGCCTGAGGAAACAAGGCCTCAGGTTGAGGTAATCGCGGGGCTTTCCGCTGTGAATGCCGCCGCCTCCGTGCTTGGCGCCCCCTTGATGCACGATTTCGCGGTAGTAAGCCTCAGCGATCTTTTAACCCCTTGGGAGCTCATAAAGAAACGTGTGGAAATGGCGGCGGAGGGAGACTTCGTCCTCGCCCTATACAATCCCAAAAGCCACAAAAGGACAAAAAATATCGAGGAAGTCAGGGAAATCATGCTGCGGCACCGGGCTCCCTCCACACCTGTGGGCATCGTGACCGGAGCAAGCAGGGAAAGCGAAAGCAAAATCATATCCACTCTTCAGGATTTCACCAAGGAAGAAATAAATATGTTTTCTCTCGTAATCATCGGCAACAGCCATACCTATGTCAAGGATGGTTACATGATTACCCCAAGAGGCTATGAAAACAAGGAGAGCAAAGCATGATTTTCGTGGCCGCGGGAACTCAGGACGGACGCCAGCTGGCAGGCTGCTTGCTGGAACACGGGCTAAGCGTGACGGCATCAGTGGTGAGCAGCTACGGTGAACAGCTGCTGAAGTCCTACAAGGGAATCAAAATCAATGACCGCCCTCTGGATGAAGATGGGCTTACAGAGTACCTCAAAAATGAGCATGTGACGATTTTCGTTGATGCCAGCCATCCCTATGCTGAGAATGTCTCCAAGAATGGTATAGCTGCCTGCAGCCGGATCGGCATCCCCTACATTCGATACGAAAGGGAGTCCACCCCCATCACCTATGAGAAGGTTCATTATGTGCCTGACAGCAAGGCTGCGGCAAAAAAGGCCGCGGAGCTTGGGAGTCGGATTTTTCTCACCACCGGCAGCAGGAATCTGGAGGTATTCGCGAAATCAGAGTATTTGAAGGACTGCACTCTCACGGTACGAGTACTGCCAACTTCCGAAGTCCTTGCCCTGTGCGAAAAACTTGGCTTCACGCCCAAACAAATAATAGCAATGCAGGGGCCCTTTTCCCAAACCCTCAATGAAGCTATGTTCAAACAGTATGATGCTCAAGTCATAGTTACCAAGAACAGCGGGACTATTGGCGGAGCTGACACAAAATTCGCCGCGGCAGAGGCCTTAGGGCTTCCAATAGTACTGATTGACCGGCCCAAGGTAACATATGGACAGGTTGCCCGAAGCTTTGAGGATGTGCTGGCATTTATACGCCAACATGAGGAGGCTTAACAGTGGAATTTATTCAGAAACCCATGGAAATAGAGGAACGAAGCATGGAAATCATCGCTCCCCATTTGGACGGCTTGAAGCTCAATGAAGCTGAAACCAAGGTCTATTCCCGCATAATACACGCGGCGGGCGATGTGGAATATGCCCCCATAATACGCCTTCATCCCGGCGCCATATCCGCCGCAATGGAGGCGCTGAAATCCGGCTGCAACATCTACACGGACGTGGAAATGGTGCGAACAGGCATAAACAAGAGAAAGCTGGAATCCTTCGGGGGCAAGGCCTTCTGCCGGGTGGCAGAGCCTGAAATCCGCGTCCTGGCCGAGCGTGAAGGCATTACCCGCTCAATGGCCGCCATGCGGAGCTTCGGCAAGGAGCTTAACGGCTCCATCGTGGCAATAGGGAACGCTCCCACCGCGCTCTTCGAGGTGCTTCGCCTCGTAAATGAGGAAAACATACGTCCGGCGGTTATCGTAGGAATTCCCGTGGGCTTCGTTGGAGCAGCGGATTCCAAGAAGGAATTAGTCGAAAACAGTATCGTTCCATATATTACCGTGGAAGGAACCAAGGGGGGCAGCCCCATCGCGGCCGCAGCGGTAAACGCCATAATGTACTTGATTGACAATCGGAGATAGGGAAAATGACGTATAGCATTCCCCGAATCGTAATCGCTGCCACCCAGAGCGGTTCCGGTAAAACTACTCTGGTAACCGGACTTCTTGGGGCGCTTCGCTCCATGGGACTGAAGGTTCAATCCTACAAGATTGGCCCCGACTACATCGATCCCGGGTATCATGCTTTGGCAAGCGGCCGTCCCGCCCACAATTTGGATTCCTGGCTCCTTCCCAAGGAACGCATTAAGAAGCTCTTTGCTGAAACGGCAAAAACGTCGGACATAGCGGTAATCGAAGGTGTCATGGGGCTTTACGACGGTGGCAGAAAGGGAATCAGCTCCACCGCGGAAATAGCGAAGCTCATTAATGCTCCCGTACTGCTGGTAATCGACTCCAAATCAATGGGAGCCTCTGCCGCCGCCATAGCCTTGGGCTTCCGCGCCTACGATCCGGAGGTAAAGCTGGCCGGAGTGCTGCTTAACCGTCTTGGTTCTTCCACCCACGAAGCCATGATCAGGGAGGCTCTTGAAAAAATCAACATACCCGTTTTCGGCGCGGTGCGCCGCGATGACAGCCTAGCCATGCCTGAACGTCATTTGGGGCTTCTTCCCACTGAGGAGAATCAGGACAGGGAGCTTATCAATCGTATCGCGGCGGCTATTGGAAAACAAATAGACCTGAAGGCTGTACTTGCCTTGGCACAAGAGGCAGAGCCTATGGAGATAGTGATCGAGCCCCCTGCCGGCTCTGACACGGTCAAACCCAAAGACACAGAAAAATGCCGCATCGCCGTTGCCAGAGATGAGGCCTTTTCCTTTTACTATCCCGAAAGTCTTAAGGTGCTTGAGCAGTATGGCGCTGAAATCATCACCTTCAGCCCGCTGAATGACGCCACGATTCCCG
>DOYB01000044.1 GCA_003518745.1 Selenomonas sp.
AAGCCACCTCATCCGTCAGCCTACGGCTGCCACCTTCCCCTCAAGGGGAAGGCTTGATACACAGCAAATCGTCCATTCGTGCGACTTTGTACAATCGCATAAATTCCTATTTACTGCAACTTTCCGCCCGTCAGCAACCCTAATTTCTTCAAAATCGTACTTCCGCCTGCGTCCAGCAAAGTTTCCGCAAGCCTTTCACCTATCAGCTCCGCGTCCTCCGGCTTTCCCTTAATGCTGTCCCGATAAATCCGCTTCCCGTCCAGAGAGGCAATAACCGCCTCAACGGATAAGGTTCCGGTCTGCTCTATAGTGGCATAGACCCCCACCGGAACCTGACAGCCACCCTCCACTCGCGACAGGAACGCCCTCTCTGCTTGAGCGCATACTCTGGTATCTCCGTCATCCAGGAATGAAAGGATATTCCTTACTTCCTCGTCCCCCAGTCTTGTTTCAATGGCAAGAGCTCCCTGCCCAACAGCGGGCAATATGACCTTCTTGGGCAGGACTTCAGTAATGCGGTCCCCAAACCCCAGCCGTTTTAGTCCGGCAACCGCCAGAATAATGGCATCGAAATTCTCCTCTTCCAGTTTTCTCAATCTTGTATTGACATTTCCCCTTAAATCCACGAAATTGAGATCCGGACGCAGTGCCAATAACTGGGCCTTACGACGAAGGCTTGAGGTTCCCACCTTAGCTCCCTTTGGCAGTTCCTCGAATTTCCTATGGGAAAGGCTTACCATAGCATCCCCGGAATCGAATCGCTTAGTTATAGCGGAAATTACAAGCCCCTCGGGAATTTCAGTGGGCATGTCCTTCAGACTATGAACAGCGATATCTATGCCGCCCGCAAGCATTTCCGTTTCCAGTTCCTTGGTAAAGAGACCCTTGCCGCCGATTTTTGCCAGGGGTGCATCCAAAATCTTATCACCCTTGGTTGTCATCAATTTCTTTTCTATGTGAAGCTCGGGATACTCTTTTTTTATGGCAGCTTCCACGAAATCTGCCTGCCAAAGTGCCAGCTTACTGCTGCGCGTACCTATAACGATTGTGCCGTTCTTCAATGGTTCCCGTCTCCCCTATCGTATCCAGTTTGAAAAGCGCCCTCATCGCGTCAATATAGAACTGCTCCTGTTCCGTTCCCGCTGAAGCATTGAGCTTCATCATAGGCATACGCAAAAGCTTCCTCACAATCATCTGTGTCATATGATCCACCATGCGCCATTCTTCCTCAGTCAGTTCCGGAAGTTTGGAGGCAGCCCTTTTTATCTCACGAACTCTCACGCGCTCCGCCCGCTCGGAAAGCAGTGCCATAAGGGGCCGGAAGGAAAGGTATTTGAACCGCTTCGATATTGAATCCACCTCTTCCTCAATAATCCTGCGAGCAAGCACCGCCTCCTCCTGACGTTCCTTTACATGCTCGTCCACCACAGCCTCAAGATCATCTATATTATAGAGGGTAACACCACGGATTTCTCCAACCTCTGGATCCACATCCCTTGGCACCGCGATATCTATAAAGAATACGGGCTTTCCCCTGCGCTTTGTCATCATCTGCCTAGTTTCCCAGGACTTCACCACATAATGTGGGGCACCGGTGGAGGTGACCACCACGTCAACTTCGGTTCCATGACTAATCAGCGCCCCCTTAAAGGGAACAGCCTCTCCACCAATATCCTCCGCAAGCTTCTGCGCTCTATCTATGTGACGATTAGCCACGTAAATCTTGTCTACTCCATGGGAATGCAGATGCTGAGCCGTCAGGGCGGCCATCTTGCCTGCCCCGAAAATCAACGCCTTGCGTCCATCCAGCCCACCCAAATGCTTTTTGGCCAATTCCACTGCCGCATAGCTCACAGAAACTGAGTTATAGGCTATACGGGTTTCAGTACGAACCCGCTTGCCCGTGGCAATGGCACGGTGGAACAGAGTATTCAAGACCGTGCTGGTGGTTCCGGCCTCCCTTGCCATGGAATACGCCGCCTTGACCTGGGACAGTATCTGCCCCTCTCCCAAAACCAGGGAATCCAGGCTTGACGCTACCTCAAAAAGATGCCTCATACAGTTTTCATTATCATAAATGTAGAGATATTCCTCCACATCCTCCTCGTTCCCAATCACATCGTACAGGAACTGCTTGGCAATTGGCAGGTCCCTCTGCACATCGGTCAGCACAGCATACATTTCACTTCGGTTGCAGGTAGAAAGTATAACCGCCTCGTGGAAATCCGCGTAATCATTAAGATGCGCCAATCCTTCACGTACAATATCCCTAGACATGGAAAAACGCTCCCTGACCTCCACGGGAGCCGTCTTATGATTCAACCCTATTACAACTAATTGCATTCCTAACCTTGACCTCCGCCTGATTTAGTTCTCCCTGCTTTACCAGTGCGAATACTTCCCTGTTAAGCGCCCTACGCCAAAAGGCTTCCCTTTCCTTGCTGCAGTGCAGCTTTTCCTTCATATCTTCCCGCAATTCAGCCAGAATCTCAAGCCATTTTGCGAAGTCCTCGCTAAATTCTTCCTCAAGTGCTTCCCGTATCCATCTTGAACAAGCCGGGGAAAGCTCTCCCGTAGACACCGTAATTAAGAGTTCTCCCCGTCTGAAGCTGGCAGGGACTGTAAAATCCGAAAGCTCCGGCTGTGCCGGAGCATTCACCAACATACCCAATGTCTTGGCCTCAGCTATAGCCCTGAGGTTTACGACTTCATCGTCTGTCGCTGCTATGAGAAGAAATCCATTTGGCAGACCACCGGAATGAAATGCCTCCCGGCGCCATAGGATTTTTCCTTCCTCCGCAAGCGCCATGAGCTCGTCCTTCGCCACCGGAGCAAAAAGGAGTACCTCCGCCCCCGCTTGCAATAGCGTCCGCACCTTTCGAAGAGCCACCCCACCGCCTCCAAGCACGATGCAGCGCCGTCCCTCCAGCTTCATGTTCATGGGATACAGCATTAAATCACCTGATTATTATCTGGTCATATTAACAATGACTTGATTTTAGCACAAAGCCAGCAAATTGTCACTTATTTCACAGGAACGCAGTGCTTGTCATTGATTGCGGCTACCTTCTCCACTCTTCTGCGATACTTTTCCGCCGTAAGGGCATCCGTATGCATCCATGTCTTTACCGTTTCCAAAGCAATGGCGCTGCCTATGATCTTTCCTCCGATGCAAAGCACATTGGAATCAGTGTGCTCCCTTGCCAGCTTCGCGCAGAAAGGATCCTGACAGACAGCAGCGTAAATGCCATTGATCTTGTTAGCGATCAATGCGCTTCCATACCCTACGCCATCAACAAAAATCCCCCGCTCACACTCACCCTTGGCCACAGAGATAGCGGCAGGATATACAAAATCCGAAAGATCACAGGAAGCATCATCATAGGTTCCAAAATCCTTAACCTCATGGCCTTCAGCCTCAAGATAAGCCTTGATCTCGTTTTTCAAGGAAGTTCCCGCGTGATCGTTAGCCATTGCAATTTTCATTGGTAACCCCTCCCTATCACTCTGTTAAACGCTTCGCGCAGCGTGATGCCTCGAACAGTATCTTCTCCTCATCAAGAGTCTTAAGCTCACGGTGCTCCATGATTACCCTGCCTGCCACAAAAAGGGTATCTACCGAAGATGAGTTAGCAGAATACACTAACAGGGACATAGGATTATAGTTGGGACACCACTCTGGCCCGTCCATGCGAATCAATGCGATATCCGCCTGATTTCCCTCTTCGATTTGTCCCAAATCAGAAAGGCCCACTGCCTCCGCGCCATACTCAGTCCCCATACGAATAGCCGCCGAAGCCGGAACTGCGAGAGGATCCAGCTTATCCATCTTTCCAAGAAGCGCGGCCAGCCTTATTTCCTCCATCATATCCAGATTGTTGTTGCTTGAGGCTCCGTCCGTGCCAAGGCCCACACAGACCCCCTCCTTCAACAACTTCATTACCGGAGCTATGCCGCTGGCCAGCTTCATGTTGCTGCCGGGATTATGTGCCACGCGAATATTGTGCTTCTTGATGATTTCGATTTCCTCATCACTCAGATGAACACAATGGGCTGCCAGAGTTCCATGTTCAAACAGTCCTGTTTCTTCAACCACCTGGAAGGGACGTTTGCCATAATCCTTCATACAGCCATTGACCTCATCCAATGTCTCCGACATGTGTATGTGAATCTCAGCCCCCAGCTTCTCAGCAGCCGCCGAAACCTTCTTCAGATATTCAGGCGGACAGGTGTAAATCGCATGAGGACCTAACATAACGGTGATCCTGCCCTCTGCCTTGCCATGGAAATTCTCATATAGGGAAATATTGCTGGCCAGTTTTTCATCGGCATTGGGAGCCACACCTATCAGCCCCTGTGAAAGAACGCCCCGAAGGCCAGATTCCTCCACAACCTTCGCGACCTCCTCCATACAGGGACCGTACATATCGGCAAAGGCAACAGTACCGGAGCGGATCATCTCCACCGCGGCCAGCATGCTGCCCCAATAGATGTCCTCCCGCTTCATCTTGGCTTCCACCGGCCAAATCTTATTATTCAGCCAATCCATAAGCTTCATATCATCGGCATAACTTCTGAGGAGTGTCATAGCCGCATGGGTATGCGCGTTCACCAATCCCGGAATTATCAACATGCCCGTCGCATCAATAACCTGTTCAAAATGTACGTTCTCTTGATTTACTTTCCCTATTGACTTGATTTTATCCTGTTCTATGACCAAATCCGTCTGCTCTGTCTGATTGTTGGGTAAAAGTACCGTTCCATTCTTGATAAATATGGCCATTAACATTACCCCCTGTACCCATCTATTTACACTCAAAACTGGCTATTACTCAGGTGATAAATCCACCTGAAATTGGCGAGCCTGTTTGTTTTCCCTACAGTTACTTCAGGCCTAGGTATTCCTTCTGTTCTTCAGTAAGCGTATCGATTGAAATCCCCATTGAGTCCAGCTTCAATTCAGCAATCCTCGTATTTATCTCATCCGGCATAAGATGCACTACCTTGTCCAATTTGCTGTGATTGTGCAGGATATGGGCTATGGAGAAGAACTGTACCGCAAAGGAAAGGTCCATTATCTCCGCAGGATGCCCATCCCCCGAAGCAAGATTCACCAGACGGCCTTCAGCCAAGAGATAAAGCTTCCTTCCATCTTCGAGGAGGAATTCTTCCACATTGTTCCTCACTGTGCGTCTTGACTTGGAAATAGACTCCAGCTCCGGAATATTTATTTCCACGTCGAAATGTCCCGCGTTAGCCAGCATTGCCCCGTCCTTCATGACCTCGAAATGCTCCTTGCGGATAACATCCTTATCTCCTGTAAGGGTCAGGAAAATGTCACCAATCTTAGCAGCCTCATCCATGGGCATTACCCGAAAACCATCAAAGACAGCCTCAATGGCCTTGATGGGATCCACTTCTGTCACCACCACATTGGCCCCAAGCCCCTTGGCGCGCATGGCTCCGCCTTTGCCGCACCAGCCGTAGCCAGCAATGACCACAGTCTTTCCCGCAATGACCAGATTAGTAGTGCGCATTATCCCATCCCAAGTTGACTGACCCGTGCCGTAACGATTGTCAAAGAGGAACTTGCAGTATGCGTCGTTGGCCGCAATCATTGGGAATTCCAGCTTCCCCGCCTTTGCCAGAGAATGAAGACGGTGAACACCTGTAGTTGTCTCCTCTGAACCTCCCAGTACATGGGGAATCAGCTCACGACGCTTCGTATGAAGGAGATGAACCAGATCACCACCGTCATCCATCACGAAATCCGGCTGAAGGTCAAGCGCCCTGTTGATATAGG
Organism: Selenomonas sp.; assembly: GCA_003518745.1. Classification (GTDB taxonomy): domain Bacteria; phylum Bacillota; class Negativicutes; order Selenomonadales; family Selenomonadaceae; genus UBA9786. The sequence continues at coordinate 5,804 of DOYB01000044.1, forward strand.
TCTCATATTCCGCATCACTACAACCGTGGGTGGCAAACACGTGAACCCCATCCTCCACCAATGCGGCAGCCACATCATCCTGAGTCGAAAGGGGATTGCTGCCTGTTATGGCAACCTCCATCCCCGCATGGGTAAAGACCTCTGCCATATAAGCAGTCTTCGCCTCCAAATGAAGGGTTATCACCATTTTCTTCCCCGCAAAGGGCTTTGACTGGGAAAACTCCCTGTCTATTGCTCCCATAACGGGCATGAAATTCTTTACCCAGTTGATCTTATCATGCCCCGTAGGCGCTAGCTTGATATCGCGAATCATCGACTCCATAAACATATCCTCCTCTATCTGGCAAGCTGGTCATCCATTGCCATAAAGTCCGTCAATTCCGTATGCAGCGGTGTTATAGCAATATAACCGGAATTCACCGCGTATATATCCGTCGCCTCGCTGCAATCGGTATCATATATCTCACCCGCGACGGTAAAATAGATGCGCCCGTCCTCATCCGTATGCTGACTAAAGGCATTTATGTAATCCCGTTTCCCAAGTCTTGTAAATATGAATTCCGGCCTGCCTCTCCTGAGACGCCTCGGAAAATTGATATTCTGGAAAAACACGTCCTTCCTGTGCATCAGCTTGCTTTCCACATACTCTGCCGTGATTTCAGCCGCATAGTCGTACGAAAGCACCGATTCCATGTCCAATGAGACTGCGATAGCGCTGATATCATGCAGCCTGCCTTCCATGGCAGCCCCCACAGTCCCTGAATAGAGCACATCCGTGGCCAGATTCGCCCCGTGGTTGATTCCGGAAATCACCAGATCCACACTATTTACACCGGCAATGGCCTCCAGATAGATCTTAACACAGTCCGTAGGCGTCCCATCGATTGCCCAAGCCTCCACTAAACCGTAATGTTCCTCCAGATCCTTTCTGCGGACAACCTCAAGCTCCCTTCGCACATTCAGGGCATGGGCCATGCCACTCTGCTCCCTCATGGGAGCGCAAATCATCACTTCGTGGTCCTTTGCCAGTACATCCACCAGCGCATGAAGTCCCTCAGCTTCGATTCCATCATCATTGGAAATCAAGATCCGCACAAACAATCCTCCTCAAACAAATCTCAGTCAATAAATCTTCTACGAACAAGAGACAGGTCGGAAATGCCCCCGATCTGCCTCTAAATGTCCTTCACTGACAATATACTATCATGCTTGCCGACAAAGGGTCAAGCACTTTTCAATACATACTGTCAAATGCTGGCCTATTCAGTTCAAAACTCATCCACAACCTCGATGAATCCATAAGAATCCTCCACCTCACCGGTGTGGATACCCTCTATGAAATCGTACATTCTCTGGGCAAATGGGCCAACCTTGCCTCCGTTGATAATCATTTCCTCACCCTTGTAAGCAAGCACGCCAACAGGTGAAATAACCGCAGCCGTACCGGAGCCGAAGACTTCTTCCAGAATTCCATCCTTATAAGCGGTAACAACCTCATCAATCGAGATGGAACGCTCTGATGTAGGAATGCCCCAGGACTGCGCCACCGCCAGAACCGTACGGCGAGTAATGCCGTTCAGTATGCTGCCGTCAAGCCTTGGGGTAATAATCTCGCCATTGATCTTGAAGAGGATATTCATTGAGCCAACCTCTTCAATATACTTGCGCTCCACACCGTCCAGCCAGAGAGTCTGGTCATAGCCCTTCTGGTGTGCAACGAGACCCGCATGGAGACTTGCCGCGTAGTTGGCAGGAGTCTTTGCTTCTCCAAGACCGCCACGCACGGCACGAACATAGGTGTCCTCCACCATGATCTTGACCGGAGCAAAGCCATGGGCATAGTAGGCAGCCACCGGGGAAAGGATTATGAGGAACTTATAATTATGGCTTACGTTAACTCCCAAATAGGGGTCATTTGCAAAGATGAAGGGGCGAATGTAGAGGCTCTGTCCCTTCTCCTTGGGAATCCACTCCTTCTCAATTGAAATGAGCTTCTTCAATCCCTCATGGGCAACCTCGATGGGAACCTCAGGGATATCAAGTATCCTTGCTGAATTGTTCAAACGGTTCAAATGATCCAAAGGACGGAATATGACAGCCTTGTTACCCTGACGATACGCCTTCAGTCCCTCAAAAATCGCCTGTCCATAATGAAGAGTAGTGTTGGCCGGGCTTACCGGAATATCCTTGTAAGGGACAATGTGAGGATCGTGCCAGCCCTCTTTGTCGTTATAATCCATCTCGAACATATAATCCGTAAAATGCGTTCCAAAACCAATCTTGGAAACATCCGGCTTTTCTTTCAACGTCGCGGCTTTTTCAAATCTGATTTCAACCATTCTATTCATCCTCCTGTGGAAAACTTCGTGCGAAACGGTGCTTCGCACTTCGCCCTTACACGCAAACTAAGTTCATCTGCGCCCTTTGGGCTTGATTCAATAAGTTTTTATAGTAAACCCATAGTATTAATAACCAAACTCGATTTTAACACAACTCTGCCTCAATTTTCAAGCCACCAGCGGGTTTTACTCCTAATTTCATCTCACTTTT
>DOYB01000208.1 GCA_003518745.1 Selenomonas sp.
CCCCTTTCGGGATGTTGTCCCCGTCTGAAGGGCAGGTTGCCTACGCGTTACTCACCCGTTCGCCACTAGGGTTCTACCGAAGCAAAACCCCCGTTCGACTTGCATGTGTTAGTCACGCCGCCAGCGTTCGTCCTGAGCCAGGATCAAACTCTCCATAAAAGTCCTCTCAGCACTTCAGTGCCTCAAGTCATTACGAAGAACCTTGATTGGCTCTTTTCATTCTTTGCTTTAAAGAAATTGCCGATTGCTTTCACAATCTTTGCTTGTACAGTACTCTGCCTCTCGGCTTCGTACTGCCCTCACATCTGGCTTACATATATATTAGGTATATACATGTTGTTCTGCATTGTTTAGTTTTCAAGGAACACCCTGCCGTTTCCGGCTGCCGTACCCTTCGGAGCAGTGCTCCGTGCGAGTCAGCTTGTTTATAATACTGCGTTTTTTTCATATTGTCAACACTTTTTTTGAACTTTTTTCGTTTTTTTTACAAAACCAGAAATCCCGGCGTGCAAATGCCTATATCCGCATTAGCGCGCCGGGATTTCGCTTAAGTTTATCTCAATGTGTCACCTACGGTTTACTTTTCTCATCCTTTTTTCTTATCCTTTGCGGCTTTGACCTGCAAATCCTTGACACTGTTCAACCTTTCAGCCAGCACCTCAGCAGCTTCATCTCCGTTTGCCGGAATCATGATGACCTGTGGTCCAAGCATAAGAGCACCGTTCTCAACGTGAGCATCAGCCGTTCCATGCCCATGATTATACGCGGCAGCCAAATTGCCAAGCACGAAACAAGAACGCTCTATACCGCTCATACCGTCAGCAGGAGCCGGCGTCACAAACTTCTCGCCATTCACTATAACCGTGCCGTCCTTCATGGTAACGTGATTTCCGCTGTATTCATAAAGCTGCTTGATATACTTGTCACGACGTGCTTCCGTATTCGGATGATCGGAAGGATTGAGCAGATTTCCAGCAAAATCCTGTTTCTGTGAACCGAGCAATTCCATGAAACGCTGCATTACCGCGGCACAAGCGCCCGGGTTATAGTTTGTATGCGTCATGTATTCAAAGGCAAGCCCGTCAGCTTCCCACTCATGGCGTTTATCGCCATGCACGATTGAGTGCTTCAACGCAAGATTCCCAACGAGATTCGTCAACACGGAACCACCGGCCGCGGCAACAGCTATATTGGCCAATAATGCTTTATCAAAGTTGGAGGTCTGGCTCTTGATGACATGATCCTTCTGGCCATGTCCCATCTCATGGCCTACAATGGCGGCAATCTCATCCTCATTGGGAATGTAGCGGAAAGTCCCCGTATTCACCATCATCACGTGTCCCATAGCGCATGCCGCATTAATGCTGCCATCCTGAGATACGAAATACTTGTAGGGCTTATCATTAATCGTAGGATCCACTTCTGCCACGGCAGATGAAAGATTCGACATAATCCGGTCAAGCTTTTGGTTCAATTCCACATCGTCATTTACGCCACACTGCTTCTGCAATTCCTGATACAGTGCCTCCCTGCCCTCTTCGTTAGAGTTGAGATAGTTACAATATTTCCTAAGCTCCTCCTTTTGCTGCGCAATCTGTGCCACGCCCACACCAATGCCGACAATATCCCCGAGCCCCATTGCTGAAGCAGCAGGCATTGGTGCCGCGGTAAGGCTAAGTGAAATTCCCGTAACGGTAGCAACCAACGCTGCGCATATCTGTTTTTTAATCTTTTTCAGCAACATCTTTTTCCCTCCTATGTCATCATTTCCCATGAATTTTCAAAAACAGGTGCTTTGCTTGCCCAATATCAATTATCCACGGTATAACTTCTACATTTGCTGAAAAAATCCTGCCAAGATATTGTTTTCCGCTCTTTTCCAAAACGACCTATTCATGAAGCTCATGATGCAGACAGGTACTGTGTATTGAATCTACTCCCTCCTCCTTCTATCCTCAAAATACAGAAATATAATCGGTATAATCACCAACGTAAACACCGTTGAAGTCAGAAGTCCCCCAATAATGACCCATGCCATACTCACTCTTGTTTCCGAGCCCTCCGTCATGGCCAAAGCTGTTGGCAGCATGCCGACCATCATGGTTATTGTGGTCATGAAGATAGGCTTCAGGCGTACACGTCCTGCCTCTATCACCGCGTCATAGGCAGAGCGTCCCCTTTCCATCAGAGTAAGGGTATAGTCTAGGAGCAGCGTGCCGTTCTTCGCCACGATTCCGTCCATAACAAGGATGCCAATCATCGAGTACAGGTTCAGTGTATTATGGGTAATGAACAGCAGCATAAGTGAACCTATGATTCCCAAGGGCAGGGAGAACATTCGAATGAATGGGGTGAGCACCGATTCGTAAAGCACCGCCAGCAGCATATAGATCAGCACCATTGCTAGGAACAATGCTGAAATCAGTTCACCAAAGGTCTCGTCCATCTGTGTCGCCTGACCTCTGAACTGGTATGTAATCCCCTCCCCCAGATTGGTCTTTCTAAGTACCTTATTCACATCCTTCACCACATCTCCCATTGGGCGTCCCCTTAGGTTCGCGCCTATTGAAACCGCCCTTTGCTTATTCACCCGGCGAATGCTCACAGGGCCTCGCCCATTGCTGATGGAGGCCACATCCCCCAGATAAATGAGTTTGCCATTTGCCATCAAAGGTACATGAGCAACATCCGATGCCTTGAAGGCCTCCGCGTTATAGAAGCGCACCTTTATATCCGTATCCTGACCGCCATTTCTGGCATCATTTACCAGCTCACCCGCGGAAATGCCTGAAATAGCTGAGGAAAATGCCGTATCCACATCTGACAGGGAGGTCCCATAGGTTTTCAGCTTCTCTCTGTCCACAACCAACTGCAGCTCCGGCATACCCTCCACATAGGAGCTGCTCACGTCCGACACTCCATCTATCGTCTTGAGGATGCCCTGAACCTTTTCCGCGGCCGTATTCAATGTCTCCACCTGATTGCCACGAATCTCTATCTGCAGCGCGCCGCCACCTCGACGACCGCCGCCTGAGATTCCGGCAACAGATGTCTGTGTTTCTGAAACATAGACATCTGCCTCCCGAATTTCACCCGCAAAGGCCCTCACTTCATTTGCCACATCCCAAACGGAACGAGAGCGTTCACTGCGGTCCCGAAGCCGCACCATTATACGGCCTTCATAGGCAGTAGAGCCCCCCGCATGGGTTAGATAGTACTCGACCTCCGAAATTTCGGCCAGCCTTGACTCGAGCCTTTTTGCAACATTGTTGGTTTCCTCGGGAGAACTTTCAACCGGAGCTTGAATATTTATCGTAAAGCTGCCCTCATCCGTCCTGGGCATATACTCAGTCCCAATCAATCCAAGGGGCACGAAGCTCACCATGCCTATTAGGAGAAGCGCAGCACCTATAAGCAGCTTTTTAGGATGCTCCAGACTTTCCCTGAGAATTTTCTCATATCGTTCCACAGCCTTCTTTTCCATGCGATCCATGAACTGCCATAATGGATGCTTTGAAATATGTATTCCATTTTTGAAAAAACGGGAAGCCAACATAGGGGTCAACGTAAAGGATACGAAAAGGGAAAATGCCCCCGCAAAGACGATTGTCAGACCGAACTGCCTAAAGTACTGTCCCGTCATACCTTCCATGAAAGCAATCGGCAGAAACACAGCCATGTCGCAAAGGGTTATGGCGATTGCCGCCATGCCAATTTCCATACGGCCCCTCTCAGCCGCAACATCGGGTTCTTCCCCAAGCTGCAGATGTCTGGTTATGTTTTCCAGCACCACGATGGAGTCATCCACCAGAATTCCTATGCAAAGGGTCATGCCCATCAGGGACATCATATTGAAGGTAAAGCCTGCCAGATACATTACAAAGAAGGTGGCTATAAGTGATGTGGGAATCGCTATCATAACAGCGGCCGTAGAGCGCCATCCCCTCAAAAACAGGAAAAGCACAAGCCCCGTGGTAATCAGCCCTTCCACGAGGGTACCCATGGTATTATGGAGTGATGAGGAAACATAATCAGCATCATTCCTTACCACCAGAAACTGATCCTCAGGATAATCCTTTCGAAGCCGCTCCACATTTTTCAATATATTATCAGCGGTATCAACCACATTTGCATCGCTGTTCTTATAAATGAGCATCGTTACAGCATCTTCGCCGTTAATGCGTCCAAACCTTATCTGCCGTGCCTCCTGCTCCCGAATCGTGGCCACGGAGGTAATGGGTATCATATAGCCTTCAGTATTGCGCACATGAATCCCCTGAATCTCCTCCACACTCTTATATTGCGCTATCAAACGCACATCGGATTTCGTATGTTCGGTAAAAACCGAGCCCGAGGGCATAAGCTGATTTTCAGAGCGCACGGCCTCAGCAATCCTGCTGAGTGTCAGCTTGTAAGCCGCCATCTTGTCCCTGTCGACCTCAATGGCTACCTCACGGTCCCTGCCTCCATGGAGTTCAACCTCAGAAACGCCCCCCGCCTGCTGGATAATTTCCTGATAGACGTTCTCTGCTCTGCTATAGGCATCTGCCAGAGAGTCCTTTGATACAATAGCCAGTTCCACGATTGGGGTTGCATTCATATCCCGTTTTATTACAACGGGAGAATCAGCCTCATCAGGCAAACGGTTCTTGATGGCCTCCACCTTTTTAGTTGCATCAATGGCCGCTGTATCCGCATTGGCATCAAACTCCAGTTCAAGCCCGATACGCGCCCTTTCATAGCTTGCCGTAGAGGTTATTTTCTTTACGTTGGAAACCGAGGATAATGCATCCTCCACAGGCTTTACGATTTCCTGTTCTACGGATTCCGCATTTGCCCCGGGATATCTTACTGTAACAGTAACATAGGGAGTATTAAGAGCCGGCAGCAATTCCACCCCGATACGGTAGAAGCTGTACAGCCCCAATACCACGAAAAATGCCACAATCATGGAAATGCCAATAGGCCGTTTGATGGAAAATCGGGTGATGTTCATGACTCAGCCTCCGACAGATCTACCGCAGTACCTGTCTGCAATTTGTCCTGATTGTTCAGGACCACTGTTTCTCCATCTGATAACCCCGAAAGTATTTCTTCCTCCACATCATTCAAGAGACCAATTTCCACCATACGCTCTTCAACGGTTCCATCTGAGTTAAGCACAAAAATGGCAGGCAGTCCATTCTTTCTGTATACGGCCTCTTTGGGAACAAACAGCGTGCCGGAGCGCTGGAGTATATCCAGATGTCCCCTTGCGAACAACCCTGCCTTCAGCTGATCACTGTCCTCACCCCGAAGCTCAATTCGTACCGTATAGGTTTTTGATGACTCATCCATTGCGGGACTTACATAAACGATCTTGCCCTCATAGGTACGTCCCATCGCATCGATGCTCACAGGCAGGCTGTCTCCCGCGTGAAGGATAGCCGCATCCCCTTCTGACAGGGTACAATCCACATAGATATTATGGTTGTCAACCAGAGACAGTACCTTTGTGCCGGCGGAAATGATTTCTCCCACCTCCACATTCCTATATCCGATTACCCCATCCCTTGGAGCACGAAGCAGTAAATCCTCCCTCTGCTTTTCCAATACAGCCGTTGCCTGCACAGCCTTTTCCGCCGCAAAGCGCTTAGACATCACGGAGGCGGCATCCTCCCCATTGGAAGCCTGATTCTCAAGTATCTCAAAAGCCGCCTTGCTTGCAAGGTACTCCTGCTTCACCGAATCCAGAGTTTCCTGGGATATGGCTCCTATCCGGAACAGGTACTCATTTCGATCATACTTCCGTTGCTCCAGCTCAAAATCATTTTTTACCTTGAGGTAATTGGCATTATATGTGGCCTCTGCCACCAAAGCCTCTGCCTCAGCGGCCTGTGCAGCAGCCTGATTTTCCCTGATTGCCAGTTCAACGTCCCCCATATCCTGACGAAGGAGCACATCACCCTTGTGAACCCGGTCCCCAAGCTTTACATAGACCTCCACTACACGTCCCGTATACTTCGGGGCCAAGACGATATCCGCATCGGCAACCGTCTGTCCTGATAGGTTCACATGCCGCATCATATCTGCCCTGTGTATCTCCTCCACACGCACCAGCGGACGGTTCCGGCGCATATCCCGCTTTTCACCATCCCCGTGAAAATGATTATAGAACACTATAGCCAATAAGCCACAGCATATTACAGCTGCTAAAAACTTCAGCTTTTGGGTCATCGAATATCTTCCTGTTTCCATAAGGCTCCCCCGCAATCCCCTTCATCATCGCCATTGATACCATAGTGAAATTATATCATAACAGCTTTTCCATATCTATCATAAGCATTCTGTCACATACACGAAATCCAACCTCCCACTGCGCCTCCCCTAAAGGACTGCGCGTCGCAGCTTGTGCTCGCTAAAATTTAGTCACGTCCGTTTCATAAAAGGTTTCAGAGATAAATGGGAATTTATG
>DOYB01000117.1 GCA_003518745.1 Selenomonas sp.
ACTGGCGTTCCATATTCGGAGGCAGCGCGTGGAGTTGGTGTGAGGAGCGGCAGCAGTATTATCTCCATACCTTCGCGCCCCAGCAGCCTGATTTGAACTGGGAAAACCCAAAGGTCAGACAGGCCCTTTACGACGCGGCAAACTTCTGGCTTGGCAAAGGGGTAGGCGGTTTCCGCATAGATGCCATAGTATACATCAAAAAGCCGGCTGAATTTGTGGACGGCAAACCCGACGGCGGTGACGGGATGTCAGACATTCACACCATTACAGCCAATACACCCGGGATACTTGACTTCCTCCATGAGTTCAAGAAAAATGTATTCGACGGCCATGATATCTTTACTGTGGCTGAAGCCAACGGTGTCGGCCCGGATGAGCTAAAGAAATGGGTAGGAGACAATGGTGTCTTCGATATGCTCTTTGAATTCGGCCATGTCTGCCTGGAGTTTCCCGGAGTCGAGATATGGAGCCGCGCCTCAGGGTACCAGCCCTCCCTCATACCACGGCTCAAGGCCTGTCTGACTGCCAGCCAGCAGGCCACCGCGGAGAACGGCTGGTATCCCATATTCTTCGAGAACCACGACCAGTTCCGCTGCGTACACCGCTTCTTCCCCAAGGGAACCGATACACGACTGGCAGCTAAGGCCATGGCCGTGATTCTCTTTACCCTCAGGGGAACCCCCTTCATCTATGAAGGGCAGGAGCTTGGCATGGGCAATACGTCATGGCCCTCCATTGAGGATTACAATGATATTTCCTCACATGGCCAATATAATTTGGCCCGTAAGGAGGGGCTCAGTGATGAAGCTGCCATGAAGCTTGTCCATCGCTACAGCCGTGACAATGCCAGAACCCCCATGCAGTGGACCAGAGGCAGTCAAGCAGGCTTCACATCAGGCACCCCATGGCTCCCCGTACACGAGGACTACAGGGACTGCTGCGTTGAAACGGAAGCTGTCGACGAAGATTCCGTTCTCTCCTTCTATCGAAGACTCAGCCATATCCGGTCCATCGGTAAAGCCGCGGAGGTACTGCAGCAGGGCGACTATACCGAGCTTATGCCGGAAAATGAAGGTGTATACGCTTTCCGACGCCGGCTGGGAGGAAAGGAGACACTCACCTTGGTGAACTTCACTAAGGAGAAAGTCAAATATGAAATAGGCGACTGGCAGGATGCCAAAAAGCTGATTTCCACACTGCCGGGCGGCGAACCCGGGGTACTTCGTCCCTACGAGGCTGCCTGCTACTACAAAGAACGCGCACACAGCAAGGAGGCTGAATTAAATGAAAATAGCCGCCAGTGATTATGACGGAACACTTTTCAGAGATGATGAAATATCCGAATCCGATGTTGAGGGAGTTCGCCGTTGGAGAAACGCGGGGCATAAGTTCGGAGTTGTTACAGGGCGGGACTACGGTATGCTGATGCCCCAGCTCCGCCACTATGGCATAGGCTCGGATTACGCAATCTGCAACAACGGAGGTCTGATCTGCAAAGCAGATGGGACTCCCCTTTGGCAGGCAGAAATCCCCCTCTCCACCCTTGTGGATATGGTCAAGGAACCCTGCGTAAGAAAGTCCTTCCACTTTGCCTTCTCGGCAGCTGATTGCACATATCTCTACCATGAGAGTGAAGGTTCATGGATTACAAGGGAAGCGAAGCAGTGGAACTTCAAAATTGTAGGAATCCACGAAGAGGACATAATGAGTCTCCCCAGAATCCACCAATTTTCACTTGGCTACCCGGAACCTGATGAGGCCGCGGAAACCAGCCGCATCATAAATGAGAAATACGGTGATGTGGTCCATGCCTATCAGAACCGTTGCAGCGTAGACGTCACACCAAAGGGCGTAAGCAAACGCCAAGGCATCGAGAAGCTGATTTCTCTCATGGATTGGGAAAGTCCCGAGGTTTTCGCCATAGGCGATGAAATAAACGACCTGCCGATGATTGAAGCCTTTCAAGGCTTTACCGTTGACACCGCGCGGGAGGCCATAAAGGCAAAGGCAAGGAAAACCTATTCAGGCGTAGGCGCAATGCTCACCGACAATATAACGACTTGGGTGAAGTATTGATTTTCTCCGCGCTTCGCTGAATAATTCGACAGACGTATCCTCCATATGATAGAATATCTTCAAAGCCTGCAAATAAAAAGTCAAGGAGTGATGTTTTATCATGGAGCAAAACAGAGAATGCACCATAAGCTGCCCGGAATCAGATCCCCTCTGGGAAATTCTTGAGGAAAAGCGTAAGGATGCTGGCCTTGAAACCATTGGGGAGGCTGCTCTCATGGCTCTCAGGACCGCATGTGGTCTTCCGCCTAAGTACGAGGTTAGGGATTTGGCTGATTTTCCCGGCATTGAAAATATTCAGTTCATAAAAGAATAAACTTTGGAAACGGGGCTGCCCTGGTGGTACGCCCTGTTTCCTTGTTTTTTATCGATTCCGCCACTCTCATTCAGACTGCCGCTTGAAACAAACACATGGAAATTGAGAAAAAATTCTGTTATAATACAAACATCCTATCATTTTTCAATAAGGAGGAGTATCTATGCAAGAGGGAACTTTAAAAAGTACCCGCACGGTTAAAGGGGAAATCCTGCTATTCGTACTGCCAATCGTAGCAATAGGTCTTATCGTACTCTCCGGCGTCATCTTCAAATATATGAGCAACGCCTTTGAAGAGCAGCTTGTGTCAAGCGCCGTCAAAAACTCACAGGAGGTCAGTGAAAGTGTTTCCGCGTGGCTTGACAAGCGCATGCTTGAAACGCGCTTGGCCGCCTCCCAGCCGGCAGCCCGTGTCCTCGATCCGACGCTGATGAACAAGAATAACGAATATCGTCTTCAGCTTATGGAAAAGGCTTATCCCGGCGTTTACGACAGCGTCAGCTGGGGGCCATTTGACGGCTCAGGTGTTCTCTACGGCCAGACAAAGAATGGATTCAAGGAAATGCACAACAAGGACAAGGCTTGGTACAAGGAGACCATGACCGGAGCTAAGGATTCCTTCATGTCCTCTCCCGTCATCTCCCAGGCCACAGGAAAGATTATCGTCAATAGTATCGCCCTTGCCAAAGACGATGACGGAAAGAACATTGGAATGGTATTGGCGGCTATCTATGTGGATGCCGTCATGGAAAAGGTTCAGGCCCTCAAATTTGGAGAAAGCGGATACGGGCTTCTCGTATCAAAGGAAGGTACCTATATCGTCAATCCCGATGAAAGCAGCATCATGAAAAAGAAAATCAGCGAAGAGGACGAGCTTCCCCTTCGCGCCCTTGGTGAGCAAATGCTGTCGGGACAAAGCGGTGTCTTCAAGTACACGGATAAAAACGGCAATGACCTGATTGCCTTCTATAATCCCATTTCCGCCACCGGCTGGGGCATGGCCACTGTTGCCTATGAGGACGAGCTCTTTGCGCCGGTTCATACGGCCCTCAAGATTATGATTGGGATTTCCGTTTTGCTGCTAATCCTCATTTCCCTTGGAATACTCATGACAGTGAACCGCATCATGCAGCCCATGCAGACCATGATGAATGAGTTGAGCCTGCTGGCCGCTGGAGATTTCCGAAACCGCCCGGCTAAGGTCACCAGCAGCAACGAGCTTGGCATTCTCTCAGCCGCGGTTCGCGATATGCGAACCGGCATCAACAAAACCCTGACGGCGGTCATGGATTCCAGCCAGACCCTGTCTGCCGCCGCCGAGGAGCTCAACGCCACCACCGGTCAGTCGGCAGAAGCCTCAAATCAAGTTGCCAACTCCATCGTCAACGTGGCTCAAGGCACAGCCCAGCAGCTGGATGCCGTGAACGGCACCAGTCAGGCAGTAGAAGCGCTAAATACCACTATTCAGGCCATTGCAGACCAGGCCGCGGAGGCCTCCTCCCACGGCAAGGAAGCAGCCGAAGTTGCCCAAAACGGTGGAAATACTCTTAATCATGTAATCGACCAAATCAAGCAAATAGAACAGTCCACATTGAAATCCACCAAGGTAGTAACCAGTCTTGGGGAGCGTTCTAAGGAGATAGGCCAGATTGTCAATACCATAGCAGGCATTGCGGAACAGACAAATCTGCTGGCTCTCAACGCGGCAATCGAGGCGGCAAGAGCCGGCGAACAGGGGCGCGGCTTTGCCGTTGTAGCCGATGAAGTACGCAAGCTGGCAGAATCCTCTCAGAGTGCCGCCCAGCAGATTGCGGAGCTCATAAAGGCCACTCAGATGGATACCGACGAAGCTGTTCGCGGCATGCAAGCAGGCAGCGAAGAGGTTCGTTCAGGAACCCAGAACATCGTGGCAATGGGTGATGCGTTCCGCAAAATCATCGATATCGTGGAAACAGTTTCCGGACAGATTCAGGACATTTCCCAGTCCATCCGCGGCATGACCGACAACGGCAGAAACATAGTGGAAAATGTACGCACCATCGGCGACTCCAGCCGCAAAGCCGCAGAAGAAGCTGAGACCGTTTCCGCGGCTACTCAGGAACAGACCGCCTCCATACAGGAAATTGCCCATGCCAGCCGCAGCCTTGCCGAAATGGCAACAGAACTGCAAAATGAAGTACAGAAGTTCAAGCTGTAAAAAATACGTGCTATATCAATAAAATGAGGATGTGGCGAAATGTTTTTGCATTCGCCGCATCCTCATTTTGTCGTTCATACCATTATCCAAGGGCAACATCCAATATCATCATCAACGTAAATCCAACGGTAAAAGCCAGCACACCCACATTAGAGTGACTTCCGGCGGACATCTCCG
>DOYB01000082.1 GCA_003518745.1 Selenomonas sp.
TCGCATAAATTCCCATTTATCTCTGTAATCTTTTATGAAACGGACGTGTCTCCCCAATCGTAGTCGTTTCATAAATGGGAACTTGCTGTCCACTTTACCTTCGCCTCAGCGCCTTTGGCTTTCCGAAGATTTCCGCATAGATTACGGCTTCTCTTGCTGTTTCGGGATCTTTCAGCAGGGGCAGCCACTGTCTTGATTTTCCTTCGTCTGTCGGTTCGGCCTCGGACACGATATCTGCCCTTGACAGAGCATAGGCAGGAGGTTGTTCCCAAGGTACATCATGTTCCTCAACAGACTCGTAATCTTCTTCATAGTCTAAGCTGTCTTCATATTCCGGAATATATACGGGAGTCTCGGAGTTATTTCCAGGAGCTCCCGCGATTGGCGGAATCTCGAAGCCGATGGGACTGGAGGAGCGTGGTTCTGCCGGCTCCTGTCCCCGAGAATCTCCCCCCGGAATTGGAAAGCCCGGAGGGAATGGGGGCTGATGCTCCCTGCTATTGGTCGGTTTCTTTTTGTCTTTGCTTGATTGCGCTATAATCCAGATAATGAAGGCAATTAAACCCAGCGATTCCATATTATTGTACCGGAGCTGACGGAGAGGTCAGCTTTTTTTCACTGCCACCCTTGCCGATGGCGTTTCGCATATCGGTATCTGCCTGCACGTTGTTCAGGTTGTAATAGTCCATAACCCCAAGCCGTCCTTCACGGAGGGCTTCCGCCATTGCGTGGGGAACCTCTGCCTGAGCTTCCACAACCTTGGCTTCCATTTCCTGAGTGTAGGCCTTCATTTCCTGTTCCTTGGCCACGGCCATAGCCCTGCGTTCCTCGGCTTTGGCCTGAGCAATGCGCTTATCAGCCTCTGCCTGGTCTGTCTGGAGTTCTGCGCCGATGTTGCGGCCCACGTCCACATCCGCGATATCAATGGAGAGAATCTCGAAGGCGGTGCCTGCGTCCAGCCCCTTGCCCAGAACTGTTTTGGAAATGTCATCCGGATTCGCAAGAACGTCTGTATGGCTTTCGGAGGAACCCACCGTGGTGACGATGCCCTCGCCTACACGGGCGATAATGGTTGGCTCTCCCGCGCCGCCCACGAGACGGTCTATATTGGCGCGTACCGTAACACGGGCTTTTATCTTTAACTCTATGCCATTTTTTGCTACGGCTGAAACGATTGGGGTCTCTATTACCTTTGGATTGACGCTCATCTGGACAGCCTCAAGCACGTCCCTTCCCGCCAAATCTATGGCCGCGGAACGCTCGAAGGGAAGGGGAATCTGTGCCCGATGGGATGCTATCAGGGCATCAACAACCTTGTCCACGTTCCCTCCTGCCAAATAGTGAGCTTCAAGCTGGTTTACCGAAACATCCAGTCCGGCCTTATTGGCCTTGATGAGGGGCAATACGATTTTCTGTGGGCTGACCCTGCGCATACGCATACCAACCAAGGTGAAAATACCCACTGGCACATCCGCGGCAATCGCGGAAATCCAGAGTCCCAGTGGTACAAAATGAAGAAATGTGGTTATTGCGATGATGATCAGCACTAAAATGAATCCTGAACCAAAAATCAATTCCATGATTGACTGTTACCTCCCCAATATTTATAGCACTATGATTCCTTCCTAACAACAATGCGGCTGCCCTGCACAGAAATGACACGTACCTGTTCACCTTTTTCCAGGAAGGCTCCCTCAGAGACCACATCCACCGGTACACCCTCAAGAAGTATGGAACCTGAAGGCCTTAGCTCCGTAAGGACAACTCCGGTTTTCCCAACCAGCTCTGTTTTGGACTCCGTACTTACATAGCCTCTGGCCGACGTGGACTGATCCCGCAGTACCAGCTTGCTCCAGAGTTTGCTGGAGGGCAGCTTTCTGGCAATGAGCGCAAAAATGGCGATGGCTGCCACAAATGAAATGAGCATGGCATAGACTGCGTTGATATCACCTCCAAGAGCCAGCACCACACTGTAGAGCATGGCCGCGACACCGAGTCCTGCCAGAAGTCCCACCGTTGGCAGCAAAATCTCTATAAGAATACACACAATACCCAATAGGAATATGCCAATCTGGTAAAGCTCCACAAGTCCCTTTACATACTGGCTCCCAAAGAAAACGCCCGCCGCGACCAGACCCAGGAATACGCCTGCCCCCATACCGCCCATCTTGATTTCCACAAACAGGCTGAGGAATACGATGGTCAGGAGCATCATCTGAAGTATCGGAATATCAACGAATTCCATTTTATCACCTCCCCACATATATGGATATATTCAATATGTTAAAAAAAAATCCTGCCGTGGGGGTGAATATGGTTCCAGTAATTGCATGTATGGGAGTGAAAAGGAGATGATAAACATGGCAAACAAAGTCAATACCACAAGCAAGCTTATCCTGAAGGTCTATAAGGGTGATGAGAAAAACCCGGATGCGACGGTTCAGCGCACCTTCTCCCACATCAACCCCGGCATCAGCGACGATGTGGTTTATTCCGTAGGGATGAAGCTGTCACAGCTGCAGTCCCGTGGACTTGTCGGGGTGATTCGCACGGACAGTTCAGTCATTGCCGAGTAAGAAAGGTTGAAAGGAGAGTTATATCATGAATACTTTGAAGTTGATTTTTAAGCTCAACAACGGAAAAACCACAACCCTGTCTCTCGCGGACCCCAAGGAGGGACTTACCGGGACCGAGGTCGCGGAGGTAGCGGGAGATATCATAGAACAGAAGGTTATCCGTGTGGGCGATGCTTACCCTGAGACCATAAAGAGAATCTATATCCAGAATAGCAAAGCGACAGATCTTCTCTAATAAAGCTAACGGCTAAAGCCAACGGCATGCCCCCATGTATGTCCGCCTCGAAAAAGAGGCGGACATATTTTTTTACAATTTTTCAAAATAGTGTTTTCTTTTTATATTTTTTAAAGTATAATAGTTCTTGCGTGTATTAGGTGCTATATTTAAGGAGGTAGCCATATGAAAAAGTTCGTTTGCACGGTTTGCGGTTATGTGTATGAGGGGGCAGAGCCGCCTGCGGAGTGTCCAATCTGCAAGGCCCCCGCATCCAAGTTCAAAGAGCAGACCGGCGAGCTGGTTTTTGCTGATGAGCACGTGGTTGGCGTTGCCAAGGGCGTGGATGAGAAGATCATCGAAGGGCTCCGCATGAACTTTACGGGCGAGTGCTCTGAGGTTGGCATGTATCTCGCCATGAGCCGCGTTGCAGATCGTGAAGGCTATCCGGAGGTTGCAGAGGCCTTCAAGCGCTACGCATTTGAGGAAGCGGAGCATGCCGCTAAATTCGCGGAGCTTCTGGGAGAGGTTCTCACTGATTCCACCAAGAAGAACTTGGAAATGCGTATCGACGCGGAGCATGGGGCTTGCGCGGGCAAGAAAGAGCTTGCTACTTTGGCGAAGCAGCAGAATCTTGACGCCATCCATGATACGGTTCACGAGATGGCCAAGGACGAGGCACGTCATGGCTGTGGCTTCAAGGGACTCTATGACCGTTACTTTGGAAAATAAGGCAATTTAAGATTTGAAAAGTAAGGTTGCCGGACGGCTCAGCTGTCCGGCAATTGTTTTTTCAGAACCCGTAACAGGACACATTCAAAGGAGAGAATGAAAGACTTGAAAAAGATATATGCAGTCAAGGTTGGCCGACAGGTAGGGCTTTTTCCTACATGGGCTGAATGCGAAGTACAGGTGAAGGGCTTTCCGGGGGCAAAGTTCAAGGGCTTTGCCAGCAAAAAAGAGGCGGAGGACTGGCTTGCGGGGAAGGCATCAGGGGCAAAAACCTCCGGGAAGCGGGCACCAAGACCTGTATCAGCCGGAGCTTCCGCGGTAAGGATGCCGATGGAAGAAAATTCAGCAGAAGCTATAGCTGATGAGGAAACGGATTTCGTCGTATATACAGATGGTTCATGTCTGAAGAACCCGGATGGCCCAGGGGGATGGGCGGC
Organism: Selenomonas sp.; assembly: GCA_003518745.1. Lineage (GTDB taxonomy): Bacteria > Bacillota > Negativicutes > Selenomonadales > Selenomonadaceae > UBA9786. The sequence goes on from DOYB01000082.1 coordinate 3,960, forward strand.
TGTCATCATTGATACTGAAACCGGTGAGGTACGTGAGCTTCACGAGGGAAATCCCTCCACCACGAACAACCGAATGGAGCTTTCCGCGGCAATAGGAGCACTGTCATCCGTAAGGGAAGGCAGTACGGTGGCGCTTTATACCGATAGCAAATACATGAAGAACGCGTTTACCCGCAACTGGATCAGGAATTGGAAGCGCAATGGATGGAAGACCTCTCAGGGAACAGATGTGCTGAATAAGGATCTGTGGCTGAGGCTGGATGAATTGTTTAGCAGCCATAGGGTATTCTTTCGCTGGGTCAAAGGGCATGCGGGAAATACCTATAATGAACGCTGCGATTTATTGGCCCGCTCAGAGGCTATGAAGTTTTGAACGGTTAGTATAGGGGGCTAGCTTTCCTGCCGTAATTGCGGTATAATTTCAATAGTGTAACAGTTTTTCCAGAAAGCAGGGTGACAGCAATGCCAGTCAAGATAGAGGGGTTGACTTCCCATGGTGCCTCGGTTTCAGTGTCTCACGATGCTTCGGAGGCTGATCGTGTACAGGGGCGTAGTTCTACCTTTTCCGCGGAACTGATGGAACAGCAGGGGCAGGGCATGACCAAGGATCAGCTCGACGCGATGATGGAAAAAATCGACGAGCAGGCCGCAAGGCTCTCCAAGACCCCCACCTATGATGAGCTGAAGGAATATCGGATGCTCATAAAGAATTTCGTCAGTGAGGCCGTTTCACACATGTATGAGCTTCATACGCAGGCAGGCTGGGATCGTATGGGACGCCAGCGCATATATACCACGGTACGCAAGGTGGATCGCAAGCTGGAAGAAATGGCAGAGAAAATCAGGCTGGGGCATGCGGAGCATCTGGACGTTATCGCGAGCCACGATGCGATTCGTGGAATGCTGATAGATCTTTATATGTGATATGGATATAAATTGGAGCAGCCTCCTTGGGCATGATAAACAGATTTCACAGCTCAGGCAGATGCTGGATGAGCACAGGATGCCCCATGCGCTTCTCTTTTCGGGAGCTGAGGGCATTGGCAAACGGCGTATCGCGGAAGTGCTGGCGGCGGCGCTGCTGTGCTCAGGGGAAGACTCGCCCTGCGGACACTGTGAGTCATGCCGCGCGCTTATGCGGGATGGGCATCCCGACTATCATCTGCTGGAGCCGGAGGCAGCAGGCAAGGCAGTACCAAGTATACGCATTGAACAGCTCAGGGCTATGCAGACGGAAATTGCCCGATTGCCTTTGATTTCGGGCTGCCGAGTTGTAATCATAGATCAGGCAGACCGCATGAATGAGGTTGCCGAGAACAGTCTTCTCAAAACCCTTGAGGAACCTGTTGGGGAAACTTATTTCATTCTTGTAACCCATGCCAGGTCATCCCTGTTGGATACCATACGTTCACGATGTATCCCAATCAGCTTTGGGATGCTTTCGGCCGAGGTGGTTCAAATCGCCCTGGAGAAGCGTGGAGTTTTGCCGGAGCAGGCGAGGGAATTGGCAGCGCTTTCCGATGGCAGCCTGGGACATGCCATAAGGCTTTATGAAAAAAATGGCCTAGAGCTCAGGGAGGATGCCCTTACGTTCTTGGAAACCATAGGGAAGCTTTCACCGGAGCAGATTTTTTCAAAGGGCAAGGACTTTGATGGTATGCCGAAGGAGCAGCTGTTGGAATGGCTTGGCTATCAATGTTCTTTGTTGCGGGACATCCTGGTACTTTATCAGGATGGGGGCAGTGAGGAAATATACCATCTTGATGTAAGAGAGCGGCTGCTCAGGCTTTTGACGTGCTTTTCTGAGAGCCGCGTCTTTCGTATGCTTTCCCTTGTCCGGGAAACACAGCGCCGCCTGCAGGCAAACGTAAACCTTCGCCTGCTGATGGAAGGCATGCTTTTGCGATGGAGAAGGACATGACAGGAGGAATCTTGTGCAGACAATAGTTGGTGTCCGCTTTAAGAAGGCGGGCAAGATATATTATTTTAGTCCCGGCAGGCTGGAAATCAACCTTGGGGACGCGGTCATAGTCGAAACTGCCCGGGGCGTGGAGTATGGAAAGGTCGTGCTTGGCCCTAAAGAGGTGGAGGATGACGCGGCACCCGCGCCCGTAAAGCTGATACAGCGTAAGGCTACTGATGCCGATACTGAACGCGTGGAGACAAACAAGCAGAAGGAAAAGGAAGCCTTTGCTATCTGTGAAAAAAAGATTTTGGAACATGAGCTTTCCATGAAGCTGGTTGATGTGGAGTATACCTTCGATGTCAACAAAATCGTATTCTATTTCACCGCGGAGGGCCGTATAGATTTCCGTGACCTTGTAAAGGATCTTGCCTCGGTTTTCCGTACACGCATTGAACTGCGCCAGATTGGCGTAAGGGATGAGGCAAAGCTCATTGGCGGTATGGGGGGATGCGGCAGGCCCCTTTGCTGCGCCTCCTTTCTTGGAGACTTTGAACCGGTGTCTATACGCATGGCGAAGGAGCAGAACCTGTCCCTTAATCCTGCCAAGATTTCCGGTATCTGCGGCAGGCTTATGTGCTGCTTGAAGTTTGAAAACGAATGCTATTGTGAACGCTTTCCCAAGAAGGAGCGCCCGAAGCCTCCGTCTCAGGGTAGCAGGGTTGTTACCATGGAGGGTGAGGGCAGGGTCATATCCCTGAACATGCAGCGACGTTCCGCGACGATACTGCTGGACGACAGCAAGACGGTGGTAGCTTCATGGGAAGACGTGGTGGAAAAAGAGGATTCTCAGGCAGCGGAGCACCGTTTTGAGGATGAGACCTTTGAAGTCGGTGAGTCTGAGGCCACGGAGCAGCCGGAAAAAACAAATCCCTACAAGGGCCGTCAGCAAAGGGACAGTGGCCCAAGGAAGAACCGTCATTTACCGAGAAAATCATCGGATATAGTGGCTGATATCCATGGCGAGGGAGAGCAGTTAAAGCCTCATCGCGACGGCTCCCGTGAATTTGATCGTAGGGAGCATAGACCGAGAAATGATAAACGGCACAGGCCGCCACGCAGGGATGGACAGCGGGGAGAACAGCAGGGCGGAAAACGCAGGGACCGCCGTGAGGGTGTATCGAGGAAACCTGCCGGAGATAATTCCGGTGTAGGAAAGTGAGCATGAGGCAGCCCTCGGTGGAGCTTGGACACTATGAGCGCATTGATGACCTGATGAAATGCGGAAGACGTATAATACAGGATACCAGGGAATTCTGTTTTTCCATGGATGCGATCCTGCTGGCTCATTTTCCGCGTTTCAAGAAGGACTTCTCCATATTGGAGCTGGGAACAGGGGCGGGAGTCATCCCGTTGATAATCGCGGATGACGCGGCCCATATCGAGGCAATTGAACTGAATCCTGTAATGGCGGAGCTTGCCCGGAGAAATGTTTCCATGAACGCTTTGGAGGATCGTATACATATAACAGAGGGAGATTTTAGGGAAATACAGGCTTATTATCAGAGGGAAAGCTTTGATATGGTTCTTGCGAATCCCCCATATCGTCCCGTTGATCAGGGCAAGGTGAGCCGGCTTAGCGGAAGGGCCAGGGCACGTCATGAATTTACAGCGACACTGGATGACGTTGTGAAGGCGGCCAGATATGCTCTCAGGTTTCACGGAACCTTTGTCATGGTTCACCTTCCGGAGCGGTTGGGAGAGATTATCGTTTCAATGCATGAGCATCGGCTTGAACCCAAGAGACTCAGAATGGTTCAGTCGCAGAAGGGAAAAGCTCCGAAAATCATGCTCATAGAGGCTGTGGCAGGAGCCACGCCGGGTGGGCTGAAGGTTATGCCGCCCCTCATAGTCAGGGAAGAAGACGGAAGCTATACAAAGGAGATTTTGGAAATCTATGGAATGCAGTCAGCAAACTGAAGGCCGTGAACCGGGGATTCTGTATCTTTCAGCAACACCAATAGGCAAT
>DOYB01000252.1 GCA_003518745.1 Selenomonas sp.
AGTTGCGGGCGCGGTTGGAACCTTCGCCCCAGTATTCCTTGTAATAGGTACCGTTGATGCTGATCTTGTCGGAGGGGCTTTCGTCGAAGCGGGAGAAATATCTTCCCAGCATCAGGAAATCCGCTCCCATTGCCAGTGCCAAAGTCATGTGATAGTCATGTACAATACCGCCGTCAGAACATACAGGTATATATATGCCCGTTTCCCTATAGTATTCATCCCTGGCTTTGCAGACATCAATGACCGCCGTTGCTTGGCCTCGGCCTATGCCCTTGGTTTCACGGGTAATGCAGATGGAACCGCCGCCGATACCCACCTTTATGAAATCAGCGCCTGCCTCGGCAAGGAACCTGAAGCCCTCGCTGTCCACCACGTTGCCCGCGCCAACCTTCACATTCTCACCGAAATTCTCATGAATGTACCTAAGAGCCATACGCTGCCACTCGGAATATCCCTCTGAGGAATCAAGGCAAAGCACATCTGCCCCCGCCTCCAAAAGTGCGGGAACCCTCTCGGCATAGTCACGGGTGTTGATTCCGGCACCAACTATATAGCGCTTATTGCTGTCAATAAGCTCCAGCTCATTTTCCTTATTATCGGTGTAGTCCTTGCGGAACACCATATACTTAAGACGCTGATTCTTATCAATCAAGGGAAGCATATTCAGCTTGTGTTCCCAGATCAAATCATTTGCCATGGGAAGGGTAGTGGCATCCGCGTCGGCATATACCAGCTTTTCAAAGGGCGTCATGAACTCCCTTGCCTGCTCGTCACCCGTCATGCGGGTTACGCGGTAATCACGGCTGGTGACTATGCCAAGGAGCTTCCCGTTGGGTGTTCCGTCCTCGGTAACTGCCATGGTTGAATGGCCTGTCTTTTCAAGAAGCGCCAGAATTTCCTTAAGCGTAGTGGTGGGCTTGATATTGGAATCACTGCTCACGAAGCCGGATTTGTAATTCTTTACCCTGGCCACCATGGCAGCCTCCTCCTCAATGGTCTGGGAACCATAGATAAAGGAAACGCCGCCCTCCTTTGCCAAAGCGATTGCCATGGTATCGTTTGATACGGACTGCATGATAGCGGAGGTCATTGGGATATTCATGGAGATAGATGGTTCCTCGCCACGCTTGAACTTGACAAGGGGAGTCTTCAGATCCACATTAGCCGGAATGCACTTATCCGAAGAATATCCCGGTACAAGCAAATACTCTCCAAAGGTATGGGAGGGTTCCGTGTAATAGAATGCCATTGCAACCACTTCTTTCTTTCAATTAAGATACGCCTGTTATGTTGGTAAATATCATATTACAAAGCCCTGCCCCTGTCAATTACTTAGTAGTTCCAAAGCGCTTGCGATAATCGAAAATCATATCGAAAAGCCCTGTAAAGGCAACTATCTGCAGGAATATGATGTTGAGCATGATAATCAAAAGCAGGAGCCACCGCATGAAGCCCGGCACATGAAAGCGTTCCGCCGCGTACCACAGAAGGGATATCCCCTGAATTGCTCCCGCAAACATAGCAACCAAATTGACATTGAGGGATGCCTCATATAGAATAGGTATTTCTCTGGTACCGCCCCAATACATGCCCACCAGCGCAAAGCCCAGCAGATAGAGGAAAAACGTCGGCAGTCTCCACTGTGAAAATCGAGGAAGCTCCGGGGCCTTCATGCCGATTCTTCTGAGAATCCTTCCCGTCATGAAATAACAGGCAACAGTGTCAAGGGCTGCCATAAGTATCAGGATAAGGGGCATCAACATGCTGACAAGCTCCAGCGTCGGGCCGATATTGCCCCTATCTTCATCTATCTGCTCCTGTGGGACCCCCAATGTCTCATACATGGCAAAGGACTGGTCGAAGGACTCCCTCAGTATGGAAAGCTGCACCTCCATAGCATTCACATTCATTATAAAGAAAAGCAGGCCTACAACTATGACCTGAGCCAAAAAGGAAACACAGAAGGAACCCATGAACACCCTGGCTCCGCTCCAACCCTTCCGTATAAAGCTCCCCAGGGCTAGTCCAACAGGAGCGCAGGCCAACACGAGCCTGAAGGCCAGCACCGGTTCAATCATCAGCGCCATAAGGATTCCCGCCATGATGCTAGCCATTACTCCTTTGCCGATTCCCTGACGAACTGTCAGCACCGCAATGGGAACCGACCACAATAAAAGCGCCGCCATACCCAAAATAGGCATATATACGGCCATAAGTCCAAGTACCACGCTGCCCACTGCCAGCAGAACGCCTTCCACCACAGGGGTAACACCACGCTGATTCATTCTTTCACCCTTTCCATATAAACACGGATACGCCTTTCGCGAATCCACATAGCAATCTTAGGCCCCCTGAGTTTCTCCGGCGCGCCACTCCCTGACACCTGAAGCAGGCGTCCTATGATTTCTTCAGCATTCTCAAGATACGCCGGCAGTCCCCCATGATCAACGGAAACTATGTCTCGAAAGCCCTTAACGGATAGCTTTGACTTTTCTATAGCCATAAGAAGATCCACTATTTTCCCGGGTTGTTCCAGCCTTGGAGCCCTCATATGCTCCCTGATGACAAATTCAGCGCAATCAATCCACAGCTTTGGAAGCGTCATCCGACTGTTCCACTGACGAAGAACCTCCACACCCGTTTTTTCATGACCATAATGATGGGGCAGCATTTCCTCGGGAGTAAGCCCCTTTCCCAAATCATGGCAGAGGGCGGCAAACCTCACCTCAAGGTCAGGATTCCTTACAGCAACCTCATCCACCACATTAAGTACATGCTCATAGGCATCACCCTCGGGGTGGAATTCAACGGGCTGGGGCTTCCCCTTCAGCTGAAAGATTTCCGGGAAACAGATATCCAGAAGTCCCGCCCTGTCCAGATATCTGAAGAATACTGATGGCTTATCAGATGCCAGCGACTTCTGCATCTCCCCCAGAATCCGCTCGTGAGGCTCATCCTTCAGCTCATCCCCACATTGGCTCATATAGGCAATCGTATCTTCAGAAATGGAAAATCCCAGCTCCGCCGCCTGCCTTGCGGCCCGCAACGCTCTCACCGGGTCCTCCAGAAAATGCTCTGAGACAGCCCTTATCCTGCCAAGACGAATATCCTCCGCCCCTCCGTAGGGGTCTATCAAATTCCCCTCCGGCAGCTCCATTGCAATGCTGTTCATTCCCGTATCCCTACGAAAAAGATCCTCTTCAATGGTAACATCAGAATCATATTCCACCGCAAAGCCCAGATAGCCCTTCCCCGACTTTCGTTCCCTTCGGGCAAAGGAAACCTCGCATACCGCGTCTCCCACCGAAAGAAGGAAAACGGGGAAACTGCTTCCCACCTGTTTCGCCCCCGGGAAAAGCTCGTGAAAAAACTGCTCCTTCAGTCCGCAGATTACATAATCCCTGTCCTTTGAGGGCCGCTTCAGAAGCAAATCCCGCACATAGCCCCCCACAAGAAAGACACGGCCTCCCGCCTCCCTAATGATATCCGCAAATTCGCGTTCCTCCATGTTCTTTCCTCCTTCCGGTGACTAATCTGCGACAACATACATGGTATATATGATACCACGCAAACAGTTCCATTGCATTATAAAACAACTTTTTAAATTTTTTGATTTTATAAAGAGTCTGGAACCATACACGTCCGTTTCATAAACTTGTAGATG
>DOYB01000060.1:0-4978 GCA_003518745.1 Selenomonas sp.
TTTCCTTATAGTAATCAAGGCGGTCGCCAAGCATCTTGTTATAGATGAATCTGGCACAGCCGAAAGTCTTGGAAAACATAATCTTCTGTTCAGTTGTCGGGTAGAGCCTGTATCGGTATGCCTTATTCACTATAACCACCGCCTTTCTACAGATATTCTACCTCATAGCTATCTACGGAGCAATTGTCTGGCTCAATTACTTACGTAAATTCGCCAGCCCCGCCTGCATCCCCCACCTAAGAGGTGGAAGATGAAGGCGGATTAGGTTAAATCCTTTTTGTAGTCCCCGTTGCCAAGACCGGGTTTTTGGAAGGATAAAAGTGTTTTGCAAGCATTTCTCGTACGTTCCCTTTGAATGTATTTTTCATCAATTCCTTCCAGATATGCAACCTTATATTCATCTATAAAATCATCTGTTACAATAATTTTGACGCGCTGATATTTTTTTTATATCTCCTCCCTCTAAGAGTTGCACATTTGCGCCATCGTAATAGCCTGCCAGTTCCAATATATGATCCCCTCCCTGTGTGGGTGCGAATATTTGATTCATCATTCCAGTAAAGCTGATTCTCGGCATTCAAAATATCCAAATCTGAGTACCGTGTGAAGAACACGTATTGATTTGCTTCATAGAGTGCATGGACTTGTTTTTTTATTTAAAATGCTTCTTTACTTTGGTTGCAATCAGTCCCCAAATTGTAATTTCTAATCCACGAAAAAGCCATTCTTTATTATTTTCTATACAAGATAATACTTCTACCGATTTACATTATCTCCAATTTTTATCGATTCATTCTTATTGTTGAACATACAATTTTCTCTTGTAGTTGACAATTCGTCTGCTCCACCTTTTGGCATCTCAATCGGAAATGGTATGCCACCTCTCAAAACGCACTGTCGAAGAAATAAATTGACTGCTCTTGACATATCCAGACCAAGACTGGCAAAAAGGGTCGTTGCCTGTGCCTTGATATCACGATCAATTCTGATTTGAGTTGGAACTGTAGCCATTATCCCACCGCCTTTTCTTCAATTTTATTATCGCATGACAGGTTTACAATGTAAATCGGTTCTGAATTGTTGCTCTGTATTTACTGCCTTCATACGGTTTTTCTGCCTCAATTTGTTCCATCGCGTCATTGGGGAACCAATCCGTTTTTCCCAGTTATTCGCCCATGGCTAGCAATTCTGTTACGATTGCTTCACTCCTGAGTCGCATTAGAATATCATCCTCATGCTCCTTCGAAAGAAAATTCATGCTGCCGTACCAAACCAAATCCTCGTCCATGACGGCAAAATGGCAGTTGATGCCGTCCATTTCCCGGACCTCGATTGCAATATCCCGCATTTCCCGTTTCATGGACTGGATGCCGCTTCGTTGGTGTTCTGCGTATTCCTCGTCCGGCAATGTCCACACTACAAATTCCATTTGGGAACGCTTGTCCTGCTGAACCTCGTGAACAAACTGCCTGACACGGTTCCTGCTCAATCGTGGGCTGGAAATGCAGACACGATCTAATGCGGCATGGAAATCCTGCCAGAACTTCTCATGGTAATCCCGTACTGTATAGATAATGTTGGTGCTGCTCCCCGTAGGCGCATAGATGGTGTATCCCATAGATGAATAGGCTGCCAACCGTTTTTGATACATTCGTTCCAGCATTTTCACATGCACATCCACATAGTCGTAGATCATCACACTTTCCTTTCCGGCACAGTCACGATGAAGTCGCCCTGCATATTGGGAGATATTGCCCTTCCATGAAATCGGCACCGTCAGGAACAGGGTATCCAGTCGAGGGAAATTGAACCCTTCCCCGATGTATTTGCCTGTGGCAACAAGGACAAGCCGGTTCTCCTCGGAGCAACGTTCCAGTTCCTCGCGCTTGGCGCACCGTTCCTTGCTCGATCCGCCGCCAAGGAGCAAAACGGCATGCACAGCATGCTCTTTGAGCGCTCCATAGAGCAGTTCCGCATGTTCTTTGAACTTGGTCAGCACCAACGGTGTGCGTCCTTCCTCCACACTGGCAAGAATGTCGCCAATCATCAGCTGGTTGCGCACCTTGTCGCGAATTAGTTGCTTGTATAGCTCGTTGATGGTTGGCTTTCCCATGGTAATGGAGGAAAACGATGTGAACCGCGGAAATATTTCGTGCCGGAAATCCTGCATGGATGCCCGCTCCTTTTCCGTGAGACGATAGCGAACAGGCCCCAGTTGCATGAACACAATTTTCTCATGCCCATCCTCCCGCATGGGCGTGGCCGTCAATCCATAGATGTATTTGGCTTTTACGTTCCAAAGGACATTTTCGAAGGTATAGGCTCCGGCGTGATGGCATTCGTCCATGATGACCATGCCATAGTCTTGCACCCGTTCATCTACATCCTCCCCACGCCCCAAAGAGGAAATCATGGCCACATCCACGATACCGTGCAGGGAATCATGCCCGGAATACAGCGTACCTATGATGTTCCTTGGTTTCCGCTTGTGTTTTCCTGATGGCGTGGGAAGTTCCTCGTCAATCCTCAGGAATTTCTCAATGTCTTCCTGCCATTGCTTCATAATTTCCCTGTTATGCACCAGAATCAAGGTACTTACTTTGCGGCTGGCAATTAGGTATGTTCCTAATACGGTCTTTCCGAATCCGGTGGCGGCGCCAAGGATTCCGAGCTCATGTTCCAGCATGGTTGCAGCCGCCTTTTCCTGCTCCGGTTGCAACGTGCCTTGGAAGGAAACGGTGATGGATCGTCCTGTCGTACGGCAATCCTCTATACAGTAGGAGATTCCGCCAGCCTTTAGCTTTTCTTCCAGTTCTACCAAACATCCTCGCGGCAGGGTCACATATTCCTCCAGATCACGGAAGCATTGGATGCGCCTCGGAATTTGCTTGGTGGAGTATCGCATGGCCTGCATTTTGTAAAACTGGGGATTGCTGAAGGTTGCCATACGGCGGATGCGATTCAGTGAACGCGGTTTCACTTCCGTTTTGAGAATATATAGGCAGTTTGCCAATGTGATATGCAATGGCTCAGCAACATCCGACTTCTCCAGTCCCGGAGAAATCTTCCTCTCCCACGGCTTGCCTTCTTCAGAAATGGAGCTGTCTTCCGCAGCCACTTTGTCCTTCCAACCCCACTCCGCTATTTTCCTCTCCACGAATTCCGGGGATAGGCACTTGATTCCGGATAGGTATTTCCACTGATCCGGGACTACGTTCCAGTCATCATCCACAAACACCGAATTTTTCTGCTTACGTGGAATCCCCTGCAAAGGCAGAGCAATGAGATTTCCCATGCCCCCGGCGGGCATTTCATCCTGCGTAGGCATCATGCGGTCAAATGTGTTGAAATCCTTTCGATGCATAGTTTCCGTTCCCTTGGCAAGCAATGCCGCTCCAAATCTGCGGGCAGTTCTGGCCGGAATCGGCTGTTCGAAAAAAATCCAGATGTGAGCGCCATTTCCGGAACGGGAACGCTCTAATGCTGTATCAATCCCCTGTATACGGCAAATCTCCCTCAATATCCCGGCTTCCTCCTGCCAATGACAGGAAGAACCATCGTGGTCATCGAAATCAAATACGAGAAATTTGCAGGTGGAGTCCTCCAGCAGCGCATATGTTCCGGCAACAAAAGGTTTTCCACGCTTGTCCTTTCCCGTCAGATGGCAATAAGCCGTTTCCTCCGTAAATGGAATCCAAGAATGTTCCTTGCATTCATGGCATTTAATGCCCTTTTGAGTCTTCTTGGGACAAACCGGCTTCCACCGATTGCTGCAAGCGGGGGCGTACCCCTTGCGGCCATCCCTTCCCTCCCATCTTTCAGCGTAAAAATCCCTTCTGGCGCAAAAGAGCTTCATGAAAAGACGAATGCGTCGTTCCTTTTCTGCTGTAATATCTTCCGTCTTCGGCAGCTGCCAGGGAATACCGTGAGAAACAAGTAGGTTCTTGAGCCTGTCATTTTCGGCAACCAGCCGTTCTATCTCTTCTTTGAGCCGTTCTATCTCAGTCATAGAGACACCCCATTTGCATTCTCTACAGATTCGTTCGAAATCTCAATATATAGTTTTTCACGTTATCCGTTCACCGGATGTAAATATTATACTCTCTGGGTGAACTGTTTTCCAGATTTGTGCCTCATCATATCGCCTCTTGGATTTAAGTTTTTCTAAATTTTTTCGATATATACAATTTAGGGATTCTTTCTATGAAAATCCAAGAAGTTAAAGGGCACAAAATACCAGTTCACATGAAGTTCACACCAAAAATTAAGTCGTTTGCACCATGTAGCTTAAGCTTTTCAAATTCGAATCGATATAATGGATAGATAAATATTTTTGAACTGGCACGTCACATGCTGGGACAGATATTTATGAAATATGTGGAAAATTCAGATAATGTTTGCGGTGGATTCGGGAGGAATGATGGTATGAACGACACTATTCATGTGAGTAGCATGCGGGGGATTGAAAGTTTGCTTCCAGGTATGCGGAAGAAGGTATCCAATACAGCAAGCAAACTTTCCTATAAGGATATGCAGGTACCCTTGCAGGCAAATACCGTTAATGTGGCAACTTCCCCAGAGAATGTCACTGCAAAAATAACGGCAGATATGACTATGGGTGAATATATGAACTATATCTATGACAAAAAGCGTGTTTCTGCTGAGTTGGAACGAGATAGAATTACAACGGATGCATCGCGTGAAATTGCCCGGGCTAATAGGCAAAACTCAATACCTGTGGCACTTTCATCCTATGATATGAATTCAGTGTTGTTGAGGATGCCGCAAATGGGATCGGCAGAAACGATTACAACCAAGCGATTTATGCCGGATGGAACTGTCATCACTACGACAAAAAAGGACGGGAAAATTGTAGAGCAAAGCAAAAAGAAGCCGCATCTCGTTCCGGTCACGGATGGATTGACCGGAGAAGTTAAATTGGAACCGTATCAAAGCATATTTGAACTTATATAGTGAG
>DOYB01000060.1:5193-13457 GCA_003518745.1 Selenomonas sp.
AAGGCAGGAGGGATTATTATGCCAACCATCTCATCTATGGCGAGAAATAATTACATGATGTTCAAGTATGCGCAAAACAATGGGAAATCACTTAGCGAATCCAGTGCGCCAGTCAGCAAAGCAGCTTCTATGTGGGATTCCTACGCGTCCTCGCAAGGTTCCGCTGCATCTACTATGTCCGGGCTGTTTGGAACCCGTTCGGCTATTAGGGATATGGTCAATTCCTATGACACGGCCGCAAACGCGTTCAAGGCGGAATTCACGTCGACGATGGACGATTTGTCAAAGGCCGCTGCCTCTATCAAAGGTATGAATTTTGACGTTGGCGGTCAATCGGCCGTTACTGAGCTGACAAATGAAGATGGTACATCATCAACGACGAAAAGCAAGGAGCTTACGGACGTTTTGAAGGGTATCGAAGATTTTGCCAGCAAGTACAATGACGCTATAGACTTCTTTAAAGATAATGCCGATATATCCAAAAGCATGAAGAACATGTCGAGTGTATTTTCTGATACGACGTATCGTGCCGGAATGCTCAATACGATTGGAATTGTCGTGGGTAATGACGGGAAGATGAAAATTGACGGGGACGTGCTGACAAAGGCATTGACGGAAAACCCCTCCAGGGTTGACCGTCTTTTGGGAAAAGATGGCTTGGCCGGCAAGGCGGACCAGCATATATCCTTTGCCCGCTCTACGCAGAATCGTTTATTTCCCTCCATCAATACCGCTTTAGGTGGCGCGATGAAATCCAGTTCCGTGTATTCGGGCAACTCTCTGCTTAAGCTGTCTTCTTATTCCTTATTGGGAGGGCTTTTGAATACTTGGATCTGAGACTTGAAAACCATACAGAATATCTCTGGAAGAAAATTCTTTCAGAGATATTTTGTAATTATGAATAAATGTTGTATATCGTAGGGAGGATATTTGTGGACGTTAGGATTGCTGTCTGTGACAGCGATAATGAGATTTGTCAAAATATCAGGAATATGATTATCAGGCAGAAGCCAGAGGCCGTGGTGAAGCTGTTTTCATCTGCCGAGGAGCTGCTTCAAGATAGTATGGATTTCCACATTTACTTTCTGGATATTAAGGGGGTTTCCGGAATAGAGCTTGCTCACAAAATCAGAGAGAGGCAGGAGCAGGAAGAGAAGCGCAGAAGCATTATTATTTTTGTTACCGGATATCGGGAACACATGGAGGAAGCATTTGACGTACAGGCATTTCACTATCTGGTGAAGCCTATTAAACCTGAAAAATTTTCTCGGGTCTTGGAGCGGGCTTGTCAGGAAGCGGAATTCATGGAAAAGCAGGAGGAAGGATATGTACTGCTCAAAATTCCCAGCCGAAAGATAAAGGTCTTGCTCCGGGATATTTTATACGTTGAAAGCAACAATAAAAAAGTGACAGTCCATACTACCGAAGGAATCTATGAAGTGCAGGGAAAAATGGGTGAATTCGAGGCCCTTTTCGGGGCCTCCTTCTATCGCTGCCATCGGTGCTATTTGGTGAATTTTGCCAGAGTGTCCTCTTACAATCAAAATGAAATCGTGCTGGCAAACGGTGACCGAATTTTATTGGCCTACAAGAAATATTCTGCCTTTGTCAAGGCATATTTGGACTATGCGAAAGAGGGAGGCATAGTGAATGTATGAGGAGGAGTATGTCCTTGACGCGATAGTCCACATACTGAACGGATGGCTTGGCTTCCGATATGCGGAATTCTTCCTGAGAAGGAAATGTGAGGATAGAAGAAAGGCGCTATTTCTTTGGATAGGCATTTATGTCGCGGGGCAGATTTTGTATGGAAAATTCACTGAATACTATCCACTGTATGACCGATTTACTCATATAATTCCATACCTCATTCTGCTTTCATTTCTGCAGCATTTCTTTTTTGAAAGGAATCTTCCAAGGCAGGCATTTGTACTGGTGAGCTTTGTGGCCGGATGGGAAATACTGCGATTCGCTGTCAGCCCTTTGGCCCATGCGGTTTTTGGCATATGGAGCCCATTTTGGGGATGGATTCTGGAGAACCTTGCCGCAAAGGACGTTATGCCCATAGATGAACTGACAGAGACAATGGTGCTCGTTAATCGCGCTGCCGTTTTTGTGCTCCTTGGCGTTTGCCGCGGGGTACAGCTCGGTGTGTTTTACCTTTATCTGCGTCTGATTGGAAAACACTTTATCAGCATGGATGACGAGCTCAAAGGACAGGAAAGCTGGTTTCTTTTGATTCCCTGCATTACGGTGCTGTGCATTGACCTTACCATGCGCCTTATGGCATATTCGGTGGATAACAGCGCCCTTATGATTATTTATGACCGCGTGCCGGAAACCTTGGTGCTGCTTCCTGTAGTAAGTATTCTTATGCTAGGCATTGTGGTATCTTCTGTCATTCTTTTCCATGGTCTTGTCCAATCCAAGGACGAGGAAAGGAAACGACTGCTTCTAGAAAATCGCGTTGTGGACGTACATCGTCAAATCCAAGACCTGCAGGATATTTATGGCGATATGAGGGGATTGCGCCACGATCTTCGCGCCCATATCGCGAATCTCACTGCCTATATACAAAATCGTTCCCTTGAGGAAGACAAGGAGCTGGAATCCTATCTGGAGGGAATGGAAAGCACTGTTTCACGTATGGATTTTGCTGACCGTACGGGCAACCCAATGCTGGATGTGCTGCTGCATCAAATACGTCAGCAGGCCAAGCGGAAAAATATTTCACTATCGGTCGATTTTCATTATCCCGAGAGCGCTTCATTCGATGTATATGATGTGAGCATCATTTTGAACAATGCTTTGCAAAACGCCATAGAAGCCTGTGAAAGAATGACGGGAGAACGCGGCATAAAATTGCGTTCTTATCAAAAGGGCAGTCTGTTCTTTTTGGAAATCGAGAATGATTTTGACGGGCAGCTGGTATGGGAAGAAAATGCCGAGCTTCCGACCACTATGAAACAGGAGAAGCAGGTACATGGAATCGGTCTTGATAATATCCGGCGATGTGCCAGAAAATATCTTGGAGACGCGGAGATCCGTGTCATGGATCAAGGGCAGGGCAAGGTGTTCCAGCTGACGGTCATGCTTTATCGAAAGCCTAGTGTCCCACCTCGTTCAGAAACATAAAAATAATTGTTCGAGATGTGGTCAGATGCTAGGAAGAGGAGGGCGACGTAGCGGTGGCTACGTCAACCGACGATGACAACGCAGATGACTGCATATCGGGCAATTATTATGGATGTGAACGAGGCGGGACACTAGTATAAATCAGGGGCGGTGAAACAGGCTGTTTTGGATTTTTCGCTCAAGCTCGCCCTGTTTATCCTTCGTGCCTATTAGGCGTTCGGCTTCCTTTTGAATCAAAGCAGGCTCGTTTCCGATAACCGGCTGTCCGACAAGCATGCCATGTTCATCAACAAAACAAATGGTTGGAGCGTTGCGGAGGCGTTGGAGAAAATATGTGAGATCATCATTTACCAAAAGCTGTGGAATATCGTCAGGGATATCCTCTATCGCCGATTGGATAGCGGTGATTCCTTCCTGATTTTCAGTATCACGCAAATCCCCGATAATGCCAACTAACTGAACCGGCGTAGAAAGCGTGGAATTCCATTCGGATAACGCGCAAAACAGCTCGCGACCGGAAGCAGCATCCTTTGAAACCCAAAGGCAGACCACAGAGAATTTGCCGGCAAAGATTTCATGGGTGACGATATTTCCTTTGAGATCTCTAGTACGGAAGTAAGGGAACGAAATTGCGTGACTTTCCTGATAAATGGAGGGAACCTCATCCATACGGCTGATGAGAAAAACGTCCAATAGCAAAAGCAGACCAACGGTCATGAGCGGAATCAAAAAGATTCGATCGGAAAGTCTCTTCATGGCACGTCACATCCTTCGTTTTTCAATATCATAGCATCACATAGAATATCACTCAACAAAGAAAATTGGGTCGGGAACAGACGTTCACACCCTAAACGGGGTTGTTGGCACCCAATCTATTAATCGCAACGCGCTTTTGTCGATATACAGGTTAGTAAGGATTTTATGACAGGGAGGTAATGAAAATGCCGGTACGCATAGGGGCAAGCTATGTTTCGGAGGCTGCGGCAGAATTTGCCAAGGCCAGGCAAAAGGAGCGGGAGGATACTGAAGCCGCCAAGAAAAAAGACGGTGTTTTGTCGGAGCTGCAGGGGAAATTTTCAGGTCTGAAATTTAGCATAGGGACAAAGCCATTCTCGGGTATGGGAACCAACAACGTAGCTATCTCACCAAAAATCCTGAAGCAAATGGAGCAGGACCCGGAGAAGCGGCTGGAATACGAGGCGCTGCTTTACGATGTTTCCAATACGGATTTGGTGAAAGGACGAAATCTTAAATCGGCAGGCTGGATTATCGATGACAAAGGGGGACTTAGTGCCTGGAGCATTTCCGGGCAGGATAGCAAAAATCAGTCCTCAGTGAAGCGTTCCGACAAGAAAAACTGGTGGCAGGAGATTTTGCCGAAAGCAAAAAAGAAAAAATCCTCGATGAAGGAACTGCAGGAGAAGAGGCAGGAAAAGCAAAGGGAAAAAGAAGAATCGGAGCTTCTATTGCATAGGCAGACCGAAGCGGAGCTGATGCTTCGCGGGCATGCCGGTAGAGGCGTGGAGGCTGCTTATCAAGGGAATCCTTCATTGAGCAAGGCATATTTGCAGCATGGCAAAGCCTTGGGAGAAAGCAAGGCTTTTGGAAGCACGAAAGAATTCTACGGGTATCTTCAGGAGAAGTTCACGGTTGCCAGGGAGGGCATAGCAAGTATTTCCTCGAAATATCTACGCGCCTGTCTGACGGATGAGGAAAAAAGGCTAAAGCTCTTTGAGAATCTAAGGGCTGCTGATGAAATGCTGGAAAGCAGGAAGGGCGAGGTAGGCTTTCAGGGGATGCGTGTCAGCATTGATGAGGATGGGGAAATGACTGTCGAATCCTCCAAAAGCACGGTGACCATCAATGAAGGCAAGAGTATGCGCCAAATCGCGGCCGCTGCCACCAAGGGCGATATGCAGGCTGTCCTCGCAAGGCTTCAGCAGGATCTGCAGGAAGTGGAGGATGGCTTGAAGCAGAATATGTGCGACGAGGCGGAGGTTGAGAAGGCCAAAAAGCTTATCGAACAGGCCAAACAGAGAATGGCGAAGCTCCCTGACCGAGCACCGACTCCTGAGGAGCAGAATGCTATGGCTGTCAATATGCTGATTTAGCAAAAATAAATTTTGATTTCTGTTAAGTTTTAAGCTTTTGCCTATTGTAATTTGTGAAAAAAAGAGTTATACTAACGCATGTGATTTTTGTTTGGATATCGGCACTAGCCGATAGTTCCTGTATGTGGGGGCGTAGCTCAGCTGGGAGAGCATCAGGTTCGCAATCTGGGGGTCAGGGGTTCGATCCCCCTCGTCTCCACCAACAACACATTTTACAGAATATCTGGGATTTATGGGAATCGGGCTTTTGGCCCGATTTTTTTGCGCAAATATTTAGCGAATTTTCTTATAATTGAAGCCCAAATCTGCTATTCACACATCAAGATGTGTGATACAATAAAGAGGCTTACGTTATGTCCATTGTACCATCAAATGAGTTCGAGTATGCCTTGGAACAACCTGGGTTTATTTTGGCAACCGGTCGTTCCTTTTCGTATATATGAAGCATGAGGGGGCCATCAATATGCGACTACTGAAAGCTATGCAGGAGGCGGAGCGATTCTCCACTACGGAGCAATTCGTCATCGACTACATGCTGAAAAATCCAACGGAAATTGCCAGTCTCGCTATCCGGGATCTGGCTGAGCGCACCTTTACCAGCCCGGCGGCAGTGTTTCGCCTCTGCCAGAAGCTAGGGATGAAGGGATACAACGAGTTCAAAATCCGCTTTATGAGCGAGATGAGCAGGGCAGATCAAGGGCAGGCAGGCTGCGCACTGGTGAGGCGCCCCATTACGGATAAGGACTCCATCAGTGACATTGTGCGGAAGATGGCGGCCATCGAGATAGAAGCTATCGAAGAAACCAGAAATGAGATGGATTTCGCTCAATTGGAGCGGATAGTGAAGCTCATGGACAAAGCCGCGGTCATTGATATATACGCCTACGACCAGAATTACGCCTTGGCTGAAACAGCTGTCTATAATCTGTTGCAGGTGAAACAGACAGCCGTTGCCCACAATGCCATGAACAGTCAATTCTCCCAAGCGCTTATTTCCGATCGGACTCACTTTGCCATCATCATAAGTCGTTCCGGGGAGAACAGGCGCCTTCTGCGCACAGCTAAAATTCTCAAGGAACGGCATGTGCCCACAGCCCTGCTCACCAGTGCCAAGGATGCGGCGCTGGTGCCCTTGTGCGATGAGTTTCTCTATGTGGCTAACAGTCTTGAGTATCTGGATTTCGGCGGCAACATCTTCAGTGTTGGTGTTCGCTATTACCTGGATGTGATGGTAGGCATCCTCCTTGCCCGTCATTTTGGTGACATTGAGCAATTCTACCAGGTCTATGAGAAGCATATTGGCCGCCAGGATTCTCCGGACAGACTTTGGTAAATTACGATTGAAACAATAAAGAAAACGATTTCCGAAACAGTGTTTTATTCTGTTTCGGATTTTTTCGTTACTTTTGAAACGTTATTCCAGAACTGTCTGAATCTCTTGAACACACAGAATCCATGTGCTATATTGGAATCGTTCCAAGGAATACACCCCCGGCGCGCAGGGGATGCAGGAACCTACAGGTTCAGATTTTAGGATTATTAAGCTATTGAGAAAGAGAGGCTTCACTCATGACGAAACAAGAGATGTTCGACAAGTTTGTCGAATTCATGGCTCGCTTCGCCGAGTACAAAGCGGTAGCCGCCTTGCGTGACGGTTTTATCATGACTACTCCTTTTACCATCTGCGGCTCCTTGTTCTTACTCATTGCCAACCTGCCTATTCCCGGCTATCCGGAGTTTATGGCAAGCATGTTTGGCCCCCATTGGACTGACCCCTTGAACGCCGTAGCAGGCGGTACTTTCAACATCCTGGGCATCGTTGCGGTGCTGGCCATCACCTACAAATACGTAGAGGCCGAAGGGTGTGATGCCATTATGGCCTCCATCCTGGCTTTGGCAGCCTTCGTTATCGTGATGCCTGCCTCCGTGGCCGTGGAAGGCGGCGGTACGGCAGACAATGTCATCCCCAAGCTTTGGGGCGGCAGCAATGGTGTTATCACAGCCATTATGATTTCCTTTTTCACCTCCGCGGTGTTCTGCTGGTGCGAGAAGAACCACATCGGTATCAAGATGCCCGAGGCTGTGCCAGGTGGCGTGGCCAGGGCCTTTGAAGCACTGACTCCCGGCGTCATTCTCTTTACATCAGCTTCTATAATATACGGCTTATGCCACTTCATGGGAGCCACTACTTTCCCGGAGCTGATCTTCGCTGTGATCCAGACACCACTGCAGGGCCTGTCTGACACGGTGGTAGGCGGCACCGTCTTCTCCATCCTGATGACCGTCCTGTTCTGGGCCGGCATCCACGGTCCAAACGTGGTGGGTGGTATCTTGAACCCCCTTATGATTGCGAACTCTCTGGACAACCAGAAAATCCTTGATGCGGGCATGAGCCTCTTGGGCAACCCCGATGCTCATATCCTTACCATTCAGATTACCGATACTATGATGAAACCCGGCGGCTGCGGCGCTACTTTCGGCCTGCTCATCGCCAGCTATCTGGTAGCCCGTTCCCAGCAGATGAAGACCATCACCCGTTTGGGCACTGTCCCCGGTTTCTTCAATATCAACGAGCCCATCATCTTCGGTCTGCCTATCGTGTTCAACCCTTACATGCTCGTGCCCTTCTGTCTGGCACAGCTTGCGGTGATGCTCATTGCCTATGCTGCTATCGCCGTTGGCTTCATGGCTCCCTTCAGTGCTATCCAGGTTCCCTGGACTACACCTCCAATCATCGCAGGCTTCCTCATGAATGGCTGGCAGGGCGCAGTGGTGCAGATTGCCGGACTTGCCGCCGCCACCGCCATCTACTTCCCCTTCGTCAAAGCTCAGGATAATGCCTTCTACAAGGATGAGCAGGGCGAGGCAGCGTAAGAAAAGCTCTGAAAGCAATGGTTCCCTCGTATTTGTAAACTATTGAAAATATTTAGGCCGTCTGTTATTTGTTGTAGAAAAAGGAGTGCATCATCATGAAAAAAATCATTCTTCTCTGTGCCGCTGGTATGTCCACCTCTATGC